>NZ_ALBR01000001.1:0-51314 GCF_002081505.1 Bacillus sp. CDB3
AACTACTTTGTCGCTCGGAAGCGACTTTATTAATATAACATTTCGTTATATTTTCGTCAACAACTTTTTTTAATAAGTTGTTTTTCGTTTGTTTCTTTTGTTACCTCTCGTGGCAACGAATATAAATATACCAGTTTGATTATTAAAATGCAATAGTTTTTCTAATAAAATTTTTAACTTAGTAAAAAAGCATAAAAATAGCATGTTTCTTCTATATAAATATAATTTCCAAACGCATTATCTACCCTATCAAGATCCACTCCCTTCATGTCACTCATAGTAAAATAAAAAAAGCTTTGGAGAAATCTCCAAAGCTTAGTCTTGTTTATGACGCATAGCAGGGAATAATAGTACATCGCGAATAGATGGTGCATTTGTTAATAACATAACTAAACGATCAATACCGATTCCTAATCCGCCCGTAGGAGGCATGCCGTACTCAAGAGCTTCGATATAATCATCATCCATCATGTGAGCTTCGTCATTACCTTGCTCGCGCTCTTTTAATTGAGCTTCAAAACGTTCTTTTTGATCGATTGGATCATTTAACTCAGTGAATGCATTTGCATGTTCACGTGCAACGATAAATAACTCGAAACGATCTGTGAATCGTGGATCTTCGTCATTCTTTTTCGCAAGTGGCGAAATTTCTACCGGATGACCGTAAATAAATGTTGGTTGGATTAATTTATCTTCTACTTTTTGTTCGAAGAACTCATTAATAATATGACCAACTTCCATTGTATCTTTAATTTCTACATTATGTTCTTTTGCAAGTTCACGCGCTTCTTCTACACTCATTGGATTCCAGAAATCTGCTCCAGAGTGTTGCTTAATTGCATCTACCATATGAAGACGTGTCCATTCTGGCTCTAGATTAATTTCATAATCACCATATTGGATTGTTGTTGTACCCAATACTTTTTTCGCGATATGAGCAACCATATTTTCTGTTAGTTTCATAATATCATTATAATCAGCGTACGCTTCATATAATTCAATCATCGTAAACTCAGGGTTATGACGAGTTGATACACCCTCATTACGGAATACACGTCCGATCTCATAAACCTTTTCTAACCCGCCCACAATAAGACGTTTTAAATGAAGTTCAATTGCGATACGCATATATAATTCCATATCTAACGCATTATGATGTGTAGTGAAAGGACGAGCAGACGCTCCACCTGCAATCGCGTGCATCATAGGCGTTTCTACTTCAAGATAACCGTTGTCATCTAAATACCTTCTCATTTCACGAATGATTTTACTACGGGTAACGAACGTTTCACGGCTTTCCATACTTGTAATTAAGTCCAAGTAACGTTGACGATAGCGTTGTTCAACATCTTTTAATCCATGGTATTTATCCGGTAATGGACGAAGAGATTTCGTTAAAAGTGTAAATCCTGTTGCTTTTACTGAAAGTTCTCCAACGTTTGTTTTAAACACTTTACCTTCAATACCTACTAAGTCACCTAAATCTGCTGTCGTAAATAACTCGTACTCTTCATCTCCAACAGTATCTTTACGAACATAAATTTGAACTTGCCCGTGTAAATCTTGAATATGCGCAAATCCCGCTTTTCCTTTACCGCGTTTTGTCATAATACGACCAGCGATAGAAACAGTGATTTCTTTCTCTTCTAATTCTTCTTTAGAGAATTCTCCATATAGACTTACTAAGTCAGTTGTTGAATTTGTGCGTTCAAATCGTTTACCGAACGGATCGATTCCTTGCTCACGCAAATTATGTAGCTTTTCACGACGAACAAGCAATTGGTCGTTTAATTCTTCGTGGTTCATGTTATCCATGATATTAATATCACTCCAGCTCTATTAATTTTTACAATATATACAGTATAGCATTTTCTACTCAACTAGAAAAACTGCCAGCAACTAACTGGCAGTTCTTCTTTCTTTCACGTAATTATAGGAAGTGTATAGAAGAATGTCAATCTCCTATGCCCCCTTATTAACCAACATAAATTGTTTGTTGTTTCGCTTCTACTTCTTCTACAAATGCACCTAATACATTCGCAAGGTCTTCACGTGTGTCGCAAGTATTGATACCGTTACGCACACTCGCATTACCACGAACACCTTTTAAATACCAAGCTGCATGCTTTCTCATCTCTCTTACGGCAACATTTTCGTTCTTTAAATCGATAAGACGATCTAGATGCAACATACATACATCAATTTTCTCACGCACTGTTGGTTCCGGCATTAACTCACCTGTCTCTAAATACTTTACCGTACGATAAATCATCCACGGATCTCCAAGGGCAGCGCGACCAATCATAACACCATCTACACCAATTTCATCAAGCATACGCTTTGCATCTTGTGGTGTTTCGACATCACCATTTCCGATAACCGGAATATTTACAGCCTGCTTTACTTGTTTAATAATATTCCAATCCGCTTGACCTTCATACATTTGCACTCGTGTACGCCCATGAACCGCTACCGCTTGTCCACCAGCACGCTCAACAGCTCTAGCATTTTCTATCGCGAAAATATGATCTTCATCCCAGCCAATACGCATTTTTACTGTAACCGGCTTTTCAACAGCATCTACAACCGCCGCTACCATCTCATATATTTTATTTGGGTCTAAAAGCCACTTTGCTCCTGCATCACACTTAGTGATTTTCGGCACTGGGCACCCCATATTAATATCAATAATGTCTGCTGTCGTATATTTATCTACGTATTTCGCAGCATCGACAAGAGTCTCTTTCTCTCCACCAAAAATTTGTAAACTTAATGGCTTTTCTCTCTCATCGATATATAGCATATCTAACGTTCTTTTGTTATTAAGTAATATTGCCTTATCACTTACCATTTCGGCACAAACTAAACCTGCACCAAATTCTTTTACTGTCAAACGGAATGCAGAGTTACACACTCCCGCCATCGGTGCTAATACAACCGGATTTTTCATCTCAATATTTGCAATCTTTAACACTCGATTTGCTCCTTCCTTCATAGTCACTTCGGCATTAGTTCATCTATCGAGACCTTTAATGCTTTAGCAACTTCTACTACAAAATCTTGGGAAGGCGATCGATTCCCTCTCTCAACTTCACCTAAAACAGATACAGATACCCCTAATTCTTTAGCAAAACCTTCTTGTGTATAGCCTTTTAGCTTTCGAAAAGCACGAATGCGTCTTCCCCATTTTTCTGCTTCCATACCGTTACTCCCTCTCGCCTTTTCATTTCTTCTACTTGTGAACATGAAATGTCTTGTTTTATATCTTGATTAATTTCTAACAACGGAACGATAACAAAAGCTCTTTCGAACATCCGCGGATGCGGAACAATAAGATTCTCTGCTTCAATATTTTCTTGATTATATAGTAAAATGTCAAGGTCGATGGTCCTCGGGCCCCACCTAATTTCCCTCTTTCTTCCTAAATCATTCTCTACCTTTTGCGTTATTTTCAATAATTCTTGCGGCGATAAATTGGTAGAAATTTTTATAACTAAATTTAAAAAGCAACTTTGGTCAGTATAGCCAACTGGTTCCGTTTCATATACAGACGAAACATCATCAACTTGGATATAAGGGTTTTTATTTAAAAACTGAATCGCTTCAGTTAAATACGTATAACGCTCTCCAATATTTGAACCTAATGCAATGTACGCTATATTATTCATGGACGCTCTCTCGTAATTTCCACAGCTACAGCACGATAATGCCCCGGTATCGGTGGATCCGGTTTAATTACCTTAATTGTACACCGTGAAATACTCTCATATTGTTTCAATATATCTGTAGCTATATTTTCAGCGATACTCTCCACAAGCTTATACGTTCTATCTTCAACAACTTTTCTACATAGTTCGAAAAGCTCCCCGTAATTGACAGAATGCTTCAAGTCGTCGCTTTCTCCTGCGTGTTTTAAATCTAACTCCACCGTTAAATCCACTTTAAATCTCTGACCTAATTTATTCTCTTCTGGGAATACACCATGATAACCGTAAAACTCCATATCATGGATATAAATTTTATCCAATTATTTTGCCCCCTTACCAATCATCGCGTCCATCATCTTAGCCATACGCGCCATTTCTTTCACATCATGAACACGGATAAACTCACAGCCCTTTTCAATACCAAGACAAACGGTAGCGCCCGTTCCTTCAAGACGTTCCTCCACAGGTAAATCTAATACATGGCCAATAAAGGACTTTCTTGAAGTACCTAAGAGGACTGGATAACCCAGTACATTTAACTGTTCTAAATTACGCATCGCTTCTAAATTTTGTTCCGGCGTTTTCGCAAAACCGATACCTGGGTCTAAAATAATATTCTCATCTGGCACACCAGCTTCTTTAGCAATTTTAATACTTCCATACAAATCAGCAATCATATCAGCCATTAAGTTGCGATAGTTCATATTATCTCGGTTATGCATTAAGATAATGGGTACATCATAATAGGCTGCAACTTCAGCAATCTTTGGTTCCGCCTTCGCTCCCCAAATATCATTAATAATATGAGCACCAGCTTCAATCGCTTGTTTTGCAACTTCAGCTTTATACGTATCAATAGAAATAGGTAATTTCACTTCTTTCGAAACTGCCTGAATCATCGGAACGACTCGCTTTATTTCTTCTTCTACCGAAACTTTAGCAAAACCTGGGCGGGTAGATTCACCACCGATATCAATAATATGAGCACCTTCATTTTTCATTTCTTTCGCGTGATGCACTGCAGCATCTACCTCGTTGTAACTCCCACCATCAGAAAACGAATCTGGTGTTACATTTAAAATCCCCATAATTAATGTCTTTTCATTTAAGTTCAATGTATATTCGCCGCAGCGTAAATCATAATCCCACTTCAAATTACACATCTCCTCTTCGCAATTCATTTCTGCTCCACAACTTCTCTCTCTGCACTTCATAAAGATCCATAAATTTTTTTGTAACTATTCCCACTTTGCCCGGGAAATCTTCCCCCTCTATACAATAAAGAGGAACAATTTCTTGAATAGAGTTCGTTACGAACACTTCATCGGCTGAAAGCAATTCATCTTTTGTAAAGAAACCTTCCTTTACTTCTATACCCAGCTCTTCAGCAACCTTTATAATAAATGCACGAGTGATACCGTTTAAAATCCCCGTTTCTAACGAAGGAGTATACAAAGTACCTCCTTTAACAAAAAAGAGATTCGAAACAATCCCCTCTGCAACATAACCTGCTTCAGTAAGGAAAATCCCTTCCTTATTCACACCATTTCCAATTTCGCGTTTCCCTAAAATATTATTTAAATAATGATGGGACTTCAAGCGAAACGCACCCTCTGGTGTATTTCGTACTTGTTTTAAAATAACCCCTTCTTTCTCCACTACATCTCCTGGAATTGCTAAAGGTTTTATAAAAACAATAACAGATGGTTCTTCATACACATTCGTTTGCAACCCTATTTCATCTATACCCGCCGATACATTAAAGCGTACATACGCATGCTTCAATTCGTTCTTAACGAGTAGATTCTCCAAAATACGTATTACGTCATCTTTCGTCATTGTCCATTTGATTTGCAATGTATCCAGCGCATCCATTAAACGTTCATAATGATCATCCAACAAGAAAGGATGACCATTATAAATACGAAACGTCTCAAAAACTCCAAGCCCATATAAATAACCATGATCATAAGGAGAAATTTTCGCTTCACTCACTTCTACATACGCGCCATTTACGTAAATTAACATAACGTCACACTTGGACTATATTTGCGAATAAAATTATGTAACAACTCTTTCCCATGAGAAGTCATAATAGATTCTGGATGGAATTGTACACCTTCAATCGGCAACGTTTTATGACGAAGCGCCATAATCTCTCCCTCTTCCGTCCAAGATGTGATCTCTAAACATTCTGGTAACGTCTCTTTTTTAACAATAAGCGAATGATAACGCGTTGCAGTAAACGGATTAGGAATATCCGAGAAAATCGTCTTTCCGTCATGATGCATAGGCGACGTTTTCCCATGCATTAATCGTTCTGCACGAACAACCTCTCCACCAAACACTTGCGCAATTGATTGATGCCCAAGGCAAACTCCAAAAATCGGAATCTTTCCAGCGAAGTATTGAATAACCTCCATACTAATACCCGCTTCATTAGGACTACATGGACCTGGCGAAATCATTAAAAAATCTGGTTTCATATTCTCAATATCCGAAATAGTCACCTCATCATTACGCTTAACAACAAGCTCTTGTCCAAGTTCTCCAAGAAACTGCACTAAATTAAATGTAAAAGAATCATAATTATCAATCATCAATATCATTTCTCTCACCTAACCGTTTCTTCGCTACTTTCTTTCGCACGCCATAAAGCGATTGCCTTTTTTAACGACTCTTTATATTCATTTTTTGGATTCGAATCAATTACAATTCCCGCTCCAGCTTGTACATGCGCTTGCCCATCTTTAGCAAGCAGTGTTCGGATTACAATATTCAATTCCGTATCTCCGGAATAACCGATCCAACCAATTGACCCCGTATAAATCCCTCGGCGAACAGGTTCTAGTTCTTCAATAATTTCCATCGTACGTATTTTCGGAGCACCAGTAATTGTCCCGCCAGGAAATACAGCCTTTACTAAATCGAACGCATCCTTATCTTCTTCCACTTCACCGCGCACATTAGAAACAATATGCATAACGTGCGAGTACTTTTCAATTACCATAAATTCATCTACTTCAACCGTTCCATATTTACAAATCCGGCCTAAATCATTTCGTTCTAAATCCACAAGCATTACATGCTCTGCTCTTTCCTTTTCGTTCTCAATTAATTCCCTTGCTAATTCTTCATCCTCTTGTTCATTCGCACCGCGGGATCTTGTACCAGCAATTGGTCTTGTACTTACTTCTGGCCCTTGTTTTTTAATTAGCAATTCAGGCGAAGCACTAACAATTTGAAAATCCCCAAGCTCCAAGTAGCCCATATATGGAGATGGATTAATTTCACGAAGACTTGTATAGATTTCTAGCGGATGTGTTTGTAAAGTTCTTTCTTGCCTTGTCGACAAGTTTACTTGAAACACATCACCCGCTCCAATATATTCTTGAATACGTTCAACGGCCTTTATAAAGCCCTCTTCCGTAAAAGCAACTGCTTCATTTTTCTTTTCAGGACATTCAAACGGCATAGTCAATTTAGGTGCTTCTTTCACCCAAAGATCCTTCCATGCATTTAATCGTTCTTCTGCCTTTTCATGTTTATCTACATAATGCGTAATAATCCATAACACTTGTTCTTTTTGATCGTACACAAACACGTCATCAAATAATAAAAAGAATATATCAGGTATATTCAGATCATCCTCTGCAAGAGAAGGCAGTTTTTCGATATAACGGATACAATCATAACTAAAGTAACCAATTGCACCACCTTGAAAAGGCGGGTACTCTGGATTATAGTCCGTTTTCCATTTCTCCATATATTCTTGCATTAAATCTAATGGATTCCCTTGCTTTATTGTTTCCTTACCACTTTCCCTTATATGTAACGTCTCATTCTTCCCTTGAATTATCGCTACTGGGTCCAGCCCCACAATGTTATAACGACCACCACGTCCACTCTCTAACAAAATATGTTGCGGTTTATCCTTAGAAAGAAATTTATACTGCTTAAAGAAATCTAACTGATATGGAATAGAAAGTGCTAAAGATTTTCTTCGTTGCATATCAACACCCCGTTTTCTTTTATCCCACCCTCTTAGACTAACCAGCTCCAACTACATAAGTTATGTATACAGAGAGTGATTATACTCAAGGGCTAGTGAAAATAAATTAATTATACTACCTCTTATTTTACATGAAGTTTTCTAGTCATTCACTCTTTTCCTTTTTCCAATCCAAAAAGAAAAAGCATCCTCTTTCAAGGATGCTTTTTCAATCGCATTCAATTATGATTCGAATTGATAAAGTGGTGTACTTAAATAACGTTCACCGTTACTCGGAATAATAACAAGTACCTTTTTCCCTTTACCCAATTTCTTCGCAACTTCTGTCGCTGCATAGATGACCGCTCCTGAAGAGATACCTACTAAAATACCTTCTTCTCGAGCAACTCTTCTTGCATATTCGAATGCTTGCTCTGTTTTCACTTGAATAATTTCATCATATACCGCTACATCCAATGTCTCTGGAACAAATCCCGCTCCAATTCCTTGGATTTTATGTGGTCCTGGTTTCCCACCAGATAATACTGGCGAATCCGCAGGTTCTACCGCATAAATTTTAATATCTTTATACGCTTCCTTCAGCACTTCACCAGCACCTGTAATTGTTCCACCTGTACCAATACCCGCGATAAACGCATCTAATTGATCACCCATCTGTTCAACAATTTCTGGACCTGTTGTCAAACGGTGGATTTCTGGGTTCGCTTGATTTTGGAACTGTTGTGGTATAAAGTACCCATGTTCTTTTGCTAATTCAGTTGCCTTACGAATTGCTCCACCCATTCCTTCAGGCCCTGGAGTCAATACTAATTCAGCACCGTAAGCGCGTAATAAATTACGACGCTCAATACTCATTGTTTCTGGCATTACTAAAATTGCCTTATATCCTTTAGCTGCCGCTACCATCGCTAAGCCAATACCTGTGTTACCACTTGTCGGCTCAATGATTGTATCGCCCTCTTTTAATAATCCTTTATTTTCAGCATCTTCAATCATAGCTAACGCGATACGATCTTTAACACTGCTTCCCGGATTCATAAATTCTAATTTTAAGTATACATCTGCGCTGTCTGATTCTACGATGCGGTTCAACTTAACGATCGGCGTTTTCCCGATTAATTCTGAAACTGATTGTGCCACTCGCATTCCTGTCACTCCTAACACCGAGTATTTTTATTGGTTTTATCTATATTTAGATTTTGTCAGAAAATTCCCTGTTTGTCAATCTATTTGGGCGGCTGATTCTCCGCCTACACTTCTTTATTACAGACTCTCAATTAGGCTTGTAATATCTTCTTTAGCGAATTTATACCGTTCATTACAGAAGTGACAGTGAACTTCCGTCTCTTCTTCTTCTTCACGAATTTGCTCTAACTCTGTTTTACCTAAACTAATTAACACACTCTCAATACGTTCGCGTGAGCACGTGCAATTAAATTGAACATCCATAGTTTCTAATACTTTTACTTTATCTTCTCCAAGGACTGCATATAGTAGCTCTTCTGGAGAAAGACCTTGTTCGATCAATGTTGATACAGGAGGGATTTTTTGTAAACGATCTTCAATGAATGAAATTGTTTCTTCCTGTGCGCCCGGCATAATTTGAAGGATAAATCCACCCGCCGCCAATACGCTGTCATCTCCATTTACGAGAACACCGACACCAACAGAAGAAGGTGTCTGCTCAGAAACCGCGAAATAATATGTGAAATCTTCACCTAATTCTCCTGAAACGATTGGAGATTGACCGATAAACGGTTCACGCATACCGATATCTTTAATTACCGTTACAAACCCTTCTGTACCTACCGCTTGATATACACGTAATTTCCCTTGTTCTGTCCCTTCAAAATCAACATGCGGATTCGTTACATAACCACGTACATCTCCATTTGCATGAGCATCTACTAAGATAGGACCAATCGGACCGTTACCCTCTACTTTAATCGTTAACTTTTGCTCACCTTTTAGCATAGCACCCATCATTGTACCCGCAGTTAAAGAACGACCAAGTGCTGCCGAAGCCGTTCTCCATGTATCATGACGTCTTTGCGCCTCACTTACTGTGTTTGTTGTACGCACACTATACGCACGCACTTCTCCATCAAACGCTAACGCTTTTACTAAATAATCTTTCATACTTATTTATTCACCTTTCTCATACTGTAAATTTGCATTACGTTCATATAACATATACAAACCTTTTAACGTTAAAAATGGATCTACAATATCAATTACATTTGATTCTTCTGAAATTAATTTCGCTAATCCACCTGTTGCAATAACTTTCGGTTCTTGTTTAGCTTCTTCTTTCATACGCTTAACAATACCTTCCACTTGTCCAACGTATCCATAAAGAATACCTGATTGCATCGCACTTACTGTATTCTTCCCGATAACACTACTCGGTTTTGTAATTTCAATACGAGGAAGCTTTGCTGCTCTACTATATAACGCCTCTGCCGAAATCATAATTCCCGGCGTAATAACGCCACCCATATAATGTTTCTCTTCGTTAATATAACAATATGTAGTAGCCGTACCAAAATCAACAATGATAAGAGGACTTCCATACAAATGAATACCTGCTACTGCATTTACAATTCGGTCCGCGCCTACTTCACGTGGATTTTCATATTTAATATTCAAGCCCGTTTTTATCCCAGGCCCCACTACAAGCGGTTTAATTTTAAAATACTTTTCACACATACGTTCTAAGGCGAACATAATTGGCGGTACGACTGAAGATACGATAATACCCTTCACATCTTCAAAGGAAAGACCTTCATGCTCAAGTAACTGCTTTACAAGCATCCCATACTCATCTTCTGTTTTATGACGATCCGTTTCCATGCGCCAATGCTGACGAAGTTTCCCCTCTTCAAACACACCTAGTACCGCATTTGTGTTCCCTACATCCAATACAAAAATCATATTCTCACCACTTATCTTATTTAATCTATATTTGTGCAGTATGTATAAAACTTATAAAAACATCATATCACACATACTTATATAATCAGTTTTTCTATACTCATCATTGTACAAAAAGATTACTCTCTATTTCAATTTTTAATAATAGTTTTATTTAAATTCTTTTGCCACTTACATTCATTCCACAAATAAAAAAGGAGTGACTATCGTCACTCCTTCATCTCTTACTTATCTTCTGCGTCTTCATCATCTTTCTTCATATTGATGTTTACTTTCACATCATCTGAAGATGTTGGACGCTCTGGTAATCTGCCATAATCATATAAGTGATTAATTTGCTCTGCATCTAATGTTTCTACTTCAAGTAACGTTTTCGCAATAATATCTAGCTTATCACGTTTTTCAGTAAGAATTTGTTTCGCACGAGCATAACAGTCTTTCATAATAGTTTGCATTTCCACATCAATTTCATGTGCAATTGCATCACTGTAGTTTTGCTCTGAGTGGAAGTCTCTTCCTAAGAATACCTGACCACCTTGTGAGCTACCGAATTGCATCGGGCCAAGCTTATCACTCATACCGAATTCCGTAACCATACGTCTTGCAATGCCAGTCGCACGTTGGAAGTCGTTGTGAGCACCTGTACTTACTTCACCAAATACAATCTCCTCAGCTACTCGACCACCAAGTAAACCAGTGATTTTATCAAGTAACTCTGGTTTTGTCATGAAGTAACGATCTTCTTTCGGAAGCATTACTGCATATCCACCAGCTTGACCACGAGGGACAATTGTTACTTTATGAACGATATCCGCTTCATCAAGGACAACACCAATTACAGTATGGCCAGCTTCATGGAATGCAACGATATTACGTTCTTTTTCAGAGATAACACGACTTTTCTTAGCAGGACCTGCAATAACACGATCCGTCGCTTCATCGATGTCGCTCATATCAATTTTCTTCTTATCTTGACGCGCAGCTACTAGAGCAGCTTCGTTTAATAAGTTTTCAAGATCGGCACCAGAGAATCCTGGTGTACGAGTTGCTATTGCTCTTAAGTTGACATTCTCATCAAGCGGTTTATTACGAGCGTGTACTTTAAGTACAGCTTCACGACCATTTACATCTGGACGATCTACTGTAATTTGACGGTCAAAACGACCTGGACGTAATAACGCTGGATCAAGAATATCAGGACGGTTTGTCGCAGCGATGATAATAATACCTTCATTTGCACCGAATCCATCCATTTCAACAAGTAATTGGTTCAACGTTTGTTCACGCTCATCATGACCACCGCCAAGACCCGCGCCACGTTGACGTCCTACTGCATCAATTTCATCAATGAAAATGATACAAGGAGCATTTTTCTTTGCATTTTCAAATAAATCACGTACACGGGATGCACCGACACCGACGAACATCTCTACGAAGTCAGAACCACTAATAGAGAAGAACGGAACGCCTGCTTCACCTGCAACAGCACGTGCTAGTAAAGTTTTACCTGTACCTGGAGGTCCCACTAATAGAACACCCTTCGGAATACGGGCACCAACTTCAGCGAACTTACGAGGGTCTTTCAAGAATTCAACTACCTCAACAAGTTCTTGTTTCTCTTCATCCGCTCCAGCAACATCTCTGAAACGAATTTTTTTCTTTTCATCATTGTATAGCTTCGCCTTACTTTTCCCGAAGTTCATAACACGGCTACCGCCGCCCTGAGCTTGATTTAATAAGAAGAAGAATAAAATGAAGATAATGACAAACGGAATGATAGAAGTAAAGAATGTTACCCAAGCACTTGTTTCTTCTGCTGGTTGATACTTAACCTCGGCCCCTTGCGCTTTATCATTAATTTTCTTTTGTAATTCCTCAGTATTTGGTGCATAAGTAACAAATTGTTCTCCTTGGTTAGAAGTATTGAATTGTCCTTTTACTTCAAATACACCATTTTTCGGTTGAAGCTGCACATTGCGCACTTCACCTTTTTCAAGTTTAGTAATGAATTTATCGTAGCTAACTGATGTCGTTTTTTGCGTCGAACCATTAAAATAGCTTACGATCCCAATTACTACTAAGAATATCAGTAAATAAAAGATGGTATTACGGAAGATACGATTCATTCCTAACCTCCTCTCACGGCATAAACACTATAGTAAATCGTAACATAGAAAAACTTTCCTATACAATTGTAACGCCTGTATTTAATTAATTTGAGTAAACACTTGGTTTTAATACTCCCACATACGGAAGATTACGGTATTGCTCTTTATAATCTAATCCATACCCTACAACGAATTCATGAGGGACAGTAAATCCAACATAATCCGCTTTCAGATCAACCTTACGACCTGTTGGTTTATCTAATAATGTAACAATTTTTACAGATTTCGCTTTACGATATTTAAACAGGTCTACTAAATAGCTTAGTGTAAGACCGCTATCAATAATATCTTCAACGATTAAAATATCGCGACCTTCTACAGAAGTATCAAGATCTTTTAAGATTTTCACTTCGCCTGTTGAAACAGTAGAGTGACCGTAGCTAGATACAGCCATAAAATCCATTTCAAGATATGTATCTGTTCTCTTTAATAAATCTGCCATAAATGGCATTGCACCCTTTAGTACACCAATTGCAAGCGGTACTGTATTTTTGTAATCCTCTGCAATAACTGCACCTAATTCGAGCACCTTTTCCTGTATTTGTTCTTCAGAAATTAATACTTTTTCGATATCTTGATTCATCATTTCATTATCCTCCCGGAAGACTCCTTGCTTTTGTAGTGAATAATAATATATTTACCCTTCTTTGCTACCTCTTTCGAAATAGCAAATGCAGATCGTTTCAACAAGGGTACCCAAATAATATTTTCACTTGCGTCACAAACGATCGGCCATTCTTCTCTTTTTTCTTTTGGTACTTTCAATTCGATAAAAATAGCTTTTATCTTTTTTGTACCATCCATACCTTGTATTGACATGCGATCTCCATTTTGCCTAGAACGAATACGAAGTGGATACGATATATCATTATACTTAGCAACAAACACTGTTTCATTCATGTTACTTGGTATATCCTCGCTCACCTCTGTTACAAGTTTATCTCCGTTCGGTAATGTAATTGTCCCGGGTACTGATAAATCTTGCAAAAAAGGAGAAACAATTTCTTGTTTAAATCCAAAGCTACATTCTTCGTATGTACGAATAATTTTCAAGCCACCTGGAAAATCCAATGAACCTGAAGGTTGTATCCGCTTAAAAAATTCAATCACCTTGTCAATATGTATAGAAGAAAGCGAAGATGGAATCTTATATTCATAAAGATAGTTTAATATTAGTTGAATCCCTCTCCTTTGTAAAGGCATAGACATGGATTCAAAGGCAGGAATTGATAAGCTAATTTGTTTATCGCTTTTTTTTGTAATTACTTTATTCATTTTCTCAAAAGCTAATTCCTGCAAATAAGCCTCATCCTCTTGCATCTGCACGCTAAATTTTTGGAATTTCTCATGCATTTGTGGATTTTCCTCTTTCAAATAAGGAAGGACATATTTACGTAATCGATTCCTTGTATACACTTCCTTTTTATTACTCGGATCTATACGCGGAATAACTTTTAACTTATTACAGTAATCAACAATCTCTTCCTTAGTTACCCCAAGTAACGGCCTAATTAAATATCCATTATGAAAAGGACGCTTCACTGCAATTCCTGCGTATCCTTTCGGAGTACTCCCTCGTACAAGGCGCATCAAAATCGTCTCTACTTGATCATCTCCATGGTGACCAAGAGCTACATATCTCGCATCATATTTCTTCATTATTGTTTCCAAAAATGCATATCTGCATTCTCTAGCAGCAACTTGTGCATTCATTCCATATTGCTGTTGATATTGCGACACATTAATCCTTATCGTCTCACAAATAACTCCCAGCTCTTTGCAAAGACCCTGTACAAACTGTAGGTCCTCATAAGATTCATTACCTCTAAACATATGATCCACATGTGCTACTACAATTTCGAGTTGCTTTTCTGCCCTTTTTTCTAACAAATAATATAGAAGAGCTAAAGAGTCAGGACCGCCAGAAACCCCTACAACAATGGTTGAATGTTTCTTTAATACATCATGCTGCTTTACAAAGTCATCTACTTTTCCAACAAATGCATCTTTCAACTTCGCAATCACCTTTCATTAAACAAGAACTGCAACATTAGTTACCCTGTATATAATGGTACAACTTTTACAAAAATTGTGCAAAAAAAAGATGTACAAAACTCACATTTTTATCTTACATTCCTCCTGTAGATTCAACAAAGTAATTACATTACCTTTTTAATCAAAAAAACCTGTATTACTACGTTTTTTGATTATTTTATTGCGCCTGCATTCCCACTATCGGAATCGTAGCCCACTTCGGCATATTTTTCTTTACTTTCGCCACAACAATAGTCATATCATCATTTATATAGCCATCACCAGACCTAATTACTTCTTCCATAATAATATCAGCTATTTCTTGTGGATCCTCTGTTTGTAGTTCTTTAATTTTACGTTTTATCCATAACTCGTGATTCTCCACATGTTGCGCTCCCTCAAAAATGCCATCACTCATCATGATAAGAATATCACCCGTTTTTAATTGCTCACCAACCACATCAACTTCAACATCTTCAATAATTCCTATCGGTAAATTACTTGCCTCAATTTTCAAAATATTATTGCCGCGTTTAACAAAACTCGGCGTCGATCCAACCTTTAAAAACTTCGCACTCGCATCCCGTAAATCTACCATAGCCAAGTCAAGCGTGGTATACATCTCCTCTGTCGTTCTTAAAGAAAGAATTGAATTGATGGACTTAATCGCTATTTCCTCATCAATACCTGATTGAAGGATCTTTTGTAATAATTTTACCGTTTCCCTACTCTCCATATGAGCCCTTTGCCCATTTCCCATACCATCACTAATCGCAAGTGCATATTTTCCAACACTTAAATCCATCATCGCGTAGGAATCGCCTGAAACAAACCCACCACCTTTTGCAGCCGTAGCCAATCCTGTATCAAGAGAATAGGTCTTCGCTGAACCAAATGATATTAAACTGTGACCATTTGGATAAGAGGATTTCTCTTCATGCTTAACAACGATATTTTCTTTTAAAATATCCGAGAGCATCGGCGCAACCAACTTCTCACATTCTCCATGCTCATTAGATACAGCTGGAATCAACATTTCAATATCGATACTCCCTCTGTCTAAACAATAAATATCAACATGCTCCACTTCGACACCAAAATCACGAAACGCTTGTAAAATCTGCTCCTCCTGCGCTTGATGATTCTCTCTTTCTCGTTGTATCTCCTTAGCGAAGTCTTCCATTACTTTTGATACACCTAGTAATTGCTCGGCTACAATTCTACGATTTTCCTTCATTTGTTTTCTTAATTTCTGTCCCTCATAGAAGTGATCTAATTCACCTGCTACTAAATCCGTTACTTTCTTCCCTCTCACACAATGCTTGTCCCATTCACGAACTAACTTCCGATTATGCTGCAACGTTCCTTCTTCTGTCTCATTCATTATTTGTTTCATATAATCGTACGTTTTATCAAAATTAACTACCCAACATTGATCCTTCTTAAAGCACGTTTGACATGTTTTTGCAGTAATTGTACTTAAAAATAAATCAGCTTCTGTTTCTTTATCTTCCTCTTCCACGTACCCATATACAGAAAAACTATTAGACAAAGCAGCAAATACATTAGCAAATTGATTGATTTTGTTCGCTGTAACATCGCGCATTCTTCGTAAATATTGTTGTTGATCTTGTGAGTGTTCTTGTGTACCTGGCATAAATTTAGCAATACGATCCATAACAAGTTTCGGTGTTAATAAAAAGAAAACAATTGCCACGCCAGATTCAATTAAGGTTGTTACAATACTTGTTTGCTTGTCTACATATAACGTAATTAAACTTGTACCAATTAATAATCCTAAACTAACTCCTATACGCTTTCCTTCTTTCAACAATCCCCCAAGCAACCCTGAAAAGGCAAGGAGGCTAAGTTGAGACAAACTAGACACATTCGCTAAACTTAATATCAATCCAGTGACGACTCCCACCGTGGACCCTGTAGCCGCACCAGCAATAAATGCAAATACTAATACTAAGTATCTAGTGAAAATATGTTGAATAGAAGCATCATAAACGAACCAATCTGTTGTACCCGTTAAAACAGATGCTAGTAATATAATTAAACAAACAATTTCTTCTGTTTCTAACGCTTGTTGTTTCCCTTTCCTTTCCACCAAGAGTGGAACACTTTGCAGAAATATCATCGTTAATACGAAACTAAGCCCTGCTTCGATCGTACTAACGAGCAAGTCATACATGGTGACGGTTTGTTGCGCAAAATATACAACAACTAAATGTGCGGTTAATGCGGAGATAAATACTTGGAATGGTACAAGTCCAACAGTTTTACGTGTAAATCGACTAAAGAAGATATTATAAATGAAGAAAGTAAAAATAGATGCAAAAGTAAAAAATAAATTATCTATCGAAACTGAAAGTGCTCCTCCCATCAGAGCTAAAAATGCGAGCGGCATTTTATCTCGCTTCATAACATAAACAGCAGCAAAAAACGGCAATGCAAAAGGTAAGATGTTCGTTAATATATATGCGCGTCCCAAAAGAAAACCAATAACAACAATTATGAATCCCCATCTAAAGAAAACTTGTTCAAATTTCATTCGCAACTTACTTGTCCACTTCATTGTTCCAAGCTGACTTTCATTCATCGCCAATGTACTTGTATTCATAGTATTCCTTCCTGCTTTAGGCATATTTTTAACACCACCTGCATAGTTTAATTACTGTCATTATAAAAGATGATTATTGGGATTTTTGTCAAAACAACAGTTTTCACTTTTATAATCGTTCGACGTTTTATTCGAAATAAGTCTACATATATACACAGTATTTAATTTATCCATTTATAGACGATGGAATATTCAGAAGATATAGGGTGATTTTGTAGAAGTGTTGTATGTCTTAATTTACTTAACAAAAAAAGATCATGCAATTTGCATGATCTTTTTAGATGACCCGTACGGGATTCGAACCCGTGTTACCGCCGTGAAAGGGCGGTGTCTTAACCACTTGACCAACGGGCCGTTAAATTAAATATAGCGGCGGAGGGGATCGAACCCCCGACCTCACGGGTATGAACCGTACGCTCTAGCCAGCTGAGCTACACCGCCATGTCGTCGTATTTAACGGACAATTAGTATCTTACATCATATATGTTTTAAAGTCAATACATCTCAAAAATTTTTTTTAAAAATATATTCTCTCACATAAAAAAGTACCCGAGTAATTACTCTGGGTACCTCTCTATATGCTAAGAATTAAACGGACTTATTATCCGCGACGTGCGCCACGGCCACCACGTTTAGATTCTGTGTTACGCTTTAAAGAAGTTAAACGATCTTCACTATCTTTTAAAAAGCGTGCCATCTTTTGCTCAAATGTTTCTTTTGGAGCTCGGTCGTTACCGCCACCGCGGTTATCTCTGTTGAAAGAACGATTATTACGTTGTGGACGTCCAGAACGTTGTTGATCACCACCGCGTTGTTGGTATTCACCACGTGGACGATCTCCTTCTGTTTTTTCGCGTTCTTTCGCTTTTTTAATAGATAGACCAATTTTTCCATCTTTTTCAACATTAATAACTTTTACTTCTACTTGGTCGCCCACTTTTAAGTGATCGTTAATATCTTTCACATAATTATCAGCAACTTCACTAATATGAACAAGACCCGTTAAGCCTTCTGGCAGCTCCACAAAAGCGCCAAAATTTGTAATACCTGTTACTTTACCCTGTAACTTGCTGCCTACCTCGATTGACATAAAAAAAATGCTCCTCCTTAGTGGTTAAAAAGTCAAATTTTACTTTATTATATATAATCCTAAAATATAGTGTCAATAAGACATACTCTACTTAGAAACAGGAAAAATTATCTCCCCTTTTCCGGAGAAGAAATAATCCCTTCTAGCAATCTTTAAAACGTACTCTTCATCATTTAACTTTTGAACTTCGTCTTTTAGACTTTTTTCTTTTTCGTTAATGAATCCAGTTCTTTTTTCATGTCCTTAACTTTTGCCTCTTTTGCTTTAATGGAACTGTTTTGTTGATAAAACGTTACACTAATACTCGCAATAATTGTAAAAGCAAAGACAAGAAAAACCGCTAAACGGCGATAAAGTCGCTTCCTGTTCTCATCCGTTTGTATTATATGTTCTTTAACAGGATTTGGACTCTGTTTTTCGATTGTTCTTTGTCTCAGTTCCCTCATTTCCGAGGTCCCCCTAACTTCTTTTTTATACGCTCCCATAATTGGAAGATATGTCCCTTCAACTTTGCTATATATTGCAGGAACCCTACATGCTTCGTTATAAAAAGTTTAACACGATTAGGGAGAAGTTTCCATATGAGTGAAGCAATAAATCGAACAGGCCAGAAAAAAACTTTCCACATGAAAAGTAATATCCAAATCGCCATTTTCCATAACACATGTCCAATTGAAAGCAGTACACGAAATAAGAATAATATAAATGCAATAAATAGCTGCGCTATAATAATAACAGGTTTTATCATGAGTAGCTGTATAATTCGAACAAAAAATTGTATTGTTTGCACAAAAATATAGATGAGAAAATTTAACATCTTCATGTATACTGCTTTCAATAAACTTTGATATGCCGCAAAACCGCATAGTAATGCCAAAAATACATATATACGTAATTCAGCTTCATTCACGAGCAGTAATACATAAAAAACGAATAAGGCTTGGACAATCCAAAATAGTATATCATGTATAAATACAAGCCAACGTTTACGCTCTTGGCGTTTTAAGAATCGTTGATACGTATCTAAAGATGCACCAATCCAAGCACCCATTCCAATCATTGAAAGCATTGTATACAACTGAATCGTTAGGCTCATTTAAACAACTTACTAAAGAAACCTTTAGTTTTCTCCCCTTGATTCTCATCGATATACAGCATCTCATGAATTTTCCCTTTAATCGATACAACACCCTTTTCTACATCTAAATTCTTCATCTGTAAATTTTGACCACGAATTGTTAAAAAACCCATTACAGTCTCAAGTAAAAACTCTTCGCTATCAAAACTCTCCACTTGCTTTACACCAGTAATATCGATTACACGCCTGCCACGCATGATAATATCATGCTCTACAGAAACATTTTGTTGATTAGAAGACATAGGTGAGTAACCATTATTCACGAAAATCCCCCCATAGCTTTATACTAGCTAATAGTAATGTATGAAGGGGTGACCCATTTTAGAACAAGCCTTCTTCTGCTTTTACTTTTTCTTCGCGAACTATACTATACATGTTTGCTGCATCTTCTTTTTTAGTCGTTTCTTTCAATTCATTTACTTTCACAGTTACTATTTTTTGACCAAAACGAATTGTTAATTCATCATCTACCTTTACATCTGAACTCGCTTTTGCCACTTGACCATTAATGGATATTCTTCCTTGATCAGATACTTCTTTTGCTAATGTTCTTCTTTTAATTAAACGTGACACTTTCAAAAACTTATCTAAACGCATATCAAGTCCCCCTATTAACGCTCTGTTTGTTTGGCCTCTTCCCATAAAACATCTAACTGTTCTAATGACAAATCTTGCATTTCTTTATTCATTTCTGCCACTTTTGCTTCCATGTATAAAAAACGACCGGTAAATTTCTCATTAGTTGAACGCAACGCTTCTTCTGGATCTATTTTATAATGACGAGCTATATTAACAAATGCAAATAGTAAATCACCAAATTCACCTAGCATCTTTTCCTCATCCATGTTTACAACTTCTTGCTGGAATTCTTGCCATTCTTCTAAGGCTTTCTCTATCATCGGCTGCACATCAACCCAATCAAATCCAACCTTTCCAGCTTTCTTCTGAATTTCATAAGCACGCATTAGCTGCGGTAAGCTTTTGGGAATACCCGTTAAAACAGATTCTTTCACGAATCCCTTTTCTTGTTTTTTAATCTCTTCCCAATTCGCAATTACTTCATCAGCATTATTTACATCCGTATTCCCGAACACATGCGGGTGACGACGAACCATTTTCTCAGATAAAGTTCGAATAATATCGTCTATAGAGAACCAACCTTCATCCTCTCCAATTTGAGCATGAAGCATAACTTGTAATAATATATCACCCAGTTCTTCTACTAAATGATCATCATCCTCTTCATCAATGGCTTCTAGCACTTCATATGCTTCTTCAATTAAGTATTTCTTTAAAGATTGATGAGTTTGCTTTTTATCCCACGGGCAACCATTCGGTCCACGAAGATCAGCAATAATTTCTCTAAGCACATCAAACTGCTGATACAAGGATGCACGTTCCTTAACTGGCGGTACATATACACTCGTTAAATTATTTAATTCCGTTTCATGATCTAACATGTATAATGGTACTTTTTTTACTTGCTCAAATGAAGTTCCTGCAGCTGTTACGATATACACTTCGTAATCATCTGGCAACATCTCCATTAACGGCAGTTTCACATCTGAAGCAACAAACGCATCATACACTTGGCAAAAGATTAAATGTTGACGTAATTCTAATTGCCCTCTTTCAAATGATGTAGCATCAATTAATTGAAATCCTTCAATCGGATCAATTTTTAGACTCGCAAACATCGGATCAAGGAAACTTTGTCCACCTTCAAGTCGCACTTCAATATTTGCTACCTCTCCTTTTTCCAAAAGTAACTGAACTGTTCTTTCTGCTACAAGCGGATGACCAGGAACGGCATAAATAATTTCTGTACCTTTAGCTTGTTCTAACAACGTATTCGCGATTGTTTCATATACGATTTCAAATGTATCATGCGCTTCGTATACATCGTCAAAAGCTGTATATTTTATGCCTTCTTTCTCCAGTTCTTCTATAACTGGGTGTTCCTTCGTTCTAACAAACATATGGTCCGCTTCTTTTATCTTTCGATATACACCCATCGTTAACTGATCTAACTCACCAGCACCTAATCCTAAAATAGTAATAATTCCACTCACAACCAGTCACCTCTATCCACTCTTCTTCAATGAACCTTCTTTTTTCTCTTGTTTCATAACGGTTCCTAATTCTTCTTTTGTAAATACACGTAATTTTAAAATTAAAAACATATATACTAATCCGCCGATAGCTACACCTAACAACGCTTCAAGCGTCGCAATTCCTCTATGTCCTGTATCAATTACTAATCCAGACATTCGCAACACACGCATAAAGATTATTAATACAAACCCCATACCAATACCACTAATAACTACACCTAACATATTCCGCTTATCAACAAGCGGCTCTGATACAGCTCGCATAAGTAACACACTATTTAGCAAGGCAATTACAATAAGCGCAACTAAAGTTGCAATTGCAGCTCCCTTTACACCAAAATACGGCATTAATATATAGTTTAAAGCTAGCTTCAAACAACCTCCAAATACAACGAATATTGCTGGTTTTAATGTTTGTCCTAACCCTTGCAAAATAGAAGCAGTTGTAATTGACAATGAACTAAACAAAATAGATAAAGATAAAATCGATAACACATCTGATCCATCACTATTCTCAAATAACATAATATTTGTAGGCTGAATAATACAAGTTAATCCGATGGCTGCTGCAAATCCAATAACAAATGTTATTTTCATCGCTAACTTTACCTTTTCTTGAATAAAAGCAAGATCTCCTCTTTCCTTTGCCGCTGTAATAATCGGAATAAGTGACAATGAGAAAGAAGTTGTCACGACAGTACCTAATTGCATAAGGGGGATACTTCTGTCATAAACACCTTTTAGTACCTTTGCATTTTCAACTTGCTCCCCCGCGCGAATAAGCAAGGTATAAAAGGAAATAGAATCCGCCATTTGTATAAAAATAAGGACTAAATTACTAACACAAATCGCTAATCCCTGCCAAAAAAGGATTCTAATAATCCTTTTTTTATCTCCAACTCTCTTCCAACTTTTAAAGAAAATAGACCGGAAATCATGACGCATATAAAGTAAAAGTACGATAATCCCAATAAGCCCGCCTGCAATCGAACCTAACATAGCACCTGCACCGACTGTATATAGATCAAATCCGTGAGCAATAAGGAATAGTGATAAAAAGACAATAATAGATACACGAATCGTTTGTTCAATTACTTGTGAAACAGCCGTCGGCATCATATTATTGAATCCTTGAAAATACCCTCTCGCTACGGATAAGAATGGCATTAATATGAATGAAAATGAAATAACACGTAATAACTTATATAAGTGTACATCACCCATAGCCGATGCAATCGTTTCGGCACCAAAGAACAATGTGAAAAACCCTATAAAGCCAATTCCTAATAAAAACCAAAAAGATACACAAATAATTTCTTCTGCTTCTTTTTGTTTTCCTTGTTCTAATCTTTCTGCGACCATTTTTGAAATAATAATGGGAAACCCATAAGTAGCTAAAATTAAACAAAATCCATAAAACGGATAAATTTGTTGGTAAATATAAAAACCAATATCACCCGCTATATTTTGATATGGAATACGGTAAAAAGCGCTTAATACTTTCGTAACAAAACTTGCGATTGTTAATATAATAGCCCCACGCCAAAAGGCTTGATACTTCTTCGCTTCCATAAAAGAAAACTCCTTTTTCTATTCTCACCCCTCGTATTATATCATAAAGAAAAGAACAAGCTCCCTTGCCTCCACAAGTAATAATACGTTCGTGCAACACTAGAAAATGTTCAACGAAAAAAGGTAGCAAAGCGCTACCTTCGTTCAATATACTTATATCTCCAAATAGTTAATTTCTCAAATAGAAATATCATAATTAGGAAAGATTGCTACTTATAGAAATTACACTTCACTACTGCTCCATTTGTTTCGCTAAAAAGCTTGCAGCTGTATTTACTGACTTATGCTCTACTTCACTTATAATAGCCTCTTTAGAGAAGATAACAACAGCTCCAATTGGATCCCCATTCGCAACAATCGGGCCAATTGTATAGGAGCTCACTTTTTCTGTTACTCCATCAATAATTGAAATTTCGCTTTCATCTGTCATAATTACAGACTTACGCTCTTCCATTGTCTTCTCGATTAAATCGCCAACACTTTTATTTAAGTATTCTTTTTTAGATACGCCTGCTACTGCGATAATAGAATCACGATCGCATACAAGCACATTATGTCCTAAACTATCGTATAAAGCTTCTGTATATTCCTTTGCAAAATCACCTAGTTCACTAATCGGAGAATATTTCTTCAAAATTACTTCTCCATCGCGATCAACAAATATTTCCAGTGGGTCTCCTTCTCGAATACGTAAAGTTCTACGAATTTCCTTCGGGATTACTACCCTGCCTAAATCATCAATTCGACGTACGATTCCAGTTGCTTTCATTCTAATGCTGCCTCACTTTCTACTGATGATCAAAAGTGGTGAATTTACCTGTTCATGTAAAAATCACCAACTGTTAAACATAGTATTTTACACATTAGTTCTTCTATGCACGTCGAATTGTATTTTTTATCTTAAATTAGGCATTTATTACTTCTTTTTTTACATCTGGTAAGCCTTTTAATAAATTTTCAGCAATTGTTAACCATTTCGATGTCTCTAATCCATTCGTTTTCATCACAATTTTCAATTGTGATCCTTCCATACCAAGACCAATCATACGACCAAAACTATTCCCTAGCATAAATAATTTCCCACCATCGATATTTTGGCTTGCTTGTTCAGAAAACAGGAACGTTACTTCAAATTTATTTTGCTTAATTAACTCAATTTGTTCTTTCATTGCTAACACTTTAATATTTGCGATTTGTAATAAATAACCAACTTCTTGTGGGTAATCACCAAATCTATCTATCATCTCTTCCTGCAGCTCTTCAATATCTTCAATTGCAGAAACACCTCTAAATTGTTTATACATCATAATTTTTTGTTTACTATCTGAAATATACGCATCCGGTAAATATGCATCTACTTCTAAATCAATTTCAACATTAACGGTATTTTCAACTCCATCTGTTCCTCTACGTTGCTCAATTGCATCTTTTAACATTTGAGAATATAGATCAAATCCGACAGAATCAATAAATCCATGTTGTTCCGCCCCTAACAAATTACCCGCACCACGAATTGATAAGTCTCTCATCGCAATTTTGAAACCAGATCCAAGCTCTGTAAACTCTTTAATTGCCTGCAGACGCCTCTCTGCAACTTCCGATAATACTTTATCGCGTTTGTATGCAAAGTATGCATACGCGACGCGATTAGAACGTCCAACACGACCACGAAGCTGATACAACTGCGATAATCCCATACGATCTGCATCAAATACAATTAATGTATTTACGTTCGGAATATCTACACCCGTCTCAATAATTGTTGTACTTACAAGAACATCATACTGCCCCTCTAAAAACGATAGCATAACAGACTCTAATTCACTTTCATTCATTTTTCCGTGTGCGTATGTTACACGAGCGTCTGGAACTAACATCGAAATTTCATCTGCTTTTCTTTCAATATCCTCCACACGGTTATATAAGAAGTAAATTTGACCTCCTCTTGCAAGCTCTCGCTCTATCGCTTCTCGCATTAATGCTGGATTATACTCCACTACATATGTTTGTACTGGGAACCTATTCTCTGGCGGTGTCTCAATTACAGATAAATCACGCACACCAAGCATAGACATATGAAGTGTGCGTGGAATCGGAGTTGCCGTTAACGTTAAAACGTCAACATTTGCTTTCAATTGTTTAATTTTTTCTTTATGCGTAACACCGAATCTTTGTTCCTCATCGATAATAAGAAGTCCTAAATCTTTATAAGTAACATCTTTAGATAAAATACGATGTGTTCCGATTACAATATCTACCGTTCCATCTTTTAAACCCTTAATCGTTTCATTTTGTTGTTTTCGCGTACGGAATCTACTTAGTAATCCTATATTAATCGGGTAATCTTGAAAACGCTCTCGAATTGTTTCATAGTGTTGTTGTGCAAGAATGGTTGTCGGTACTAAAATCGCAACTTGTTTTTCATCCATAATTGCTTTAAATGCCGCACGAATGGCTACTTCAGTCTTTCCATACCCTACGTCACCACAAAGAAGCCTATCCATCGGACGTCCACGTTCCATATCTTTCTTAATTTCGTCAATAGAACGTAATTGATCCTCTGTCTCTTGATATGGGAATGAAGATTCAAATTCTTGTTGTTCTGCCGTATCTGGTGTATATGCATAACCTTTTGAAGCTTCGCGCTCGGCATACAATTTAATTAGGTCATCTGCAATGTCTTGTACAGATTTTTCAACTTTCGTTTTAACCTTTTTCCAATCATTACCACCTAATTTATAAACTTTCGGATCCTTACCTTCAGATCCTACATATTTTTGCACTTGATCAATTTGTTCAATCGGAACATATAACTTATCATTACCTTGATATTTAATATTTAAATAATCTTTATGAACACCATTAATCTCTAACGTCTCAATACCTAAAAATTTACCTATACCATGATTTACATGAACTACATAGTCTCCAACTTTTAATTCCGAATAACTTTTAATACGTTCAGCGTTAGATAACTTTTGCTTACGTTGTGATTTTTTAACCTTCTTATGAAAAAGCTCCTTTTCAGTAATAACAACAAGCTTTTGCATCGGCATTTCAAACCCTGCATGTAAATCACCCACAGCAATTTGTAACCTTCCAGGCAATAAAATATCTGTCGCCTCTACAATGTCTGCATCAATATCATAATCACTTAAAATATGTTGTAGTTTTTTTACACGTTCATCATCTGTTCCGAGCACAACGGTCGTAAAATGCCCTTCATTCCATCTATCAATTTCCGTTTTTAACAACTGCATCTGTCCGTGGAAATCCTGCATTGTTTTACATGTCACATTCACAATATTTTGTGGATGTGTATGTGCTATATGGCGCAGGAATAACGTTAAATATACAAAACTTCTTTTTTTATGATGAAGAAACTCCTCAAATGAGTGGGAGAAAGATAAGTCCTGAATAATTGTTCCTTCACCAAGAAGTGATATATACCATTCCGCTTCTTCTGTTTCGAGATGTGATGCCGTTTCTTGAATACGGGAAATTTCATCTAAAATCACAACACCATCTTCTGGTAAATAATCTATCAGACTAGCAGGTTCTTTATAGAAAATAGATAAATATTTAAACATTTGTTCTATACTTTGCCCGTTTTTCAACATCTCAATTTCATAACTTACCGTCTCAAGTACTGTAGTCTTTAATTTATCATCGGAAAGCTTTTGCATCGTCTTAGTCAAACCTTCTTCAAGATGCTTAATTCCCGATTTCAATTCTTCCTGTGAAAATAAAAACTCTGTTGCTGGACCGAACTTAACACTTTCCTTTTTATCTTGAGAGCGCTGTTCATCCACATCAAACAATCGAATAGAATCGACTTCTGTATCGAAGAATTCAATACGAAATGGTAATTCTTCCGTTAATGGGTAAATATCTAATATTCCCCCGCGTAAACTGAACTCTCCTGGAGCTTCTACCATTGACTTACGCTCGTAGCCAATATGATGTAAAGTATGCAAAAGTGCATCTAAATCAATCTCTTGCCCTAGATTGATTTCAATTTGCCTTTGCTTCCATAATTCTTTTATTGGTAAAAATCTACGTAGTCCTGCAACTGGCGCTACAATAATCCCATTCTCTCCCGCCGCTAAGCGATTTAACACTTCAATACGCTGCGCCTTCAATTCTGGACTTGCAACACCAATTTCCGATGCTATCAATTCATTTACGGGATATAACCACACATCTTTTTCACCAAGTAAAGCCACTAAATCTTCATGTACTTTTTGTGCTTGGTATAAATTGTGCGTCACAATTAGTTGCGATGTTTTTGTTTTTTATATAAAGCTGCCATTAATAATGAACGAGAAGATGTTGCCATACCCGATATAAGTTGCTCTTTCAACCCATCTTCTAGCCCATTAATAACCGATTGTATCTCTTCATTCTTATAAAACTGCTCTAATAAACCTATCATTATCAAAACTCCTCTCAACATAAAGAGCAAGTTACTATATTTTATGCAAATATTTCGGAAAAAGAAAACAGAAAAATGCTTTGGACATGCCAAAGCGACAACATTTTATTGCAGAAATTTTTCATATTCATAATACTCAGGATAAGATGCGAGCGTTTCTTGACACGATTCACAAATCGTTTTTATATATATATTTCCATTCTCATGAAAATGAATCATATCCACTACTTCTTGCTCTGTTAGTTGAAGCAAAACGTCGCTATATACTTTTTCTACGGTAACGGAACCTACATTACTCTCGCAATGTCTACAGTAATAATATCCTTCCATACTAGCCTCCTAAATATCCAGTTACTACTAGTATGGGTTAAAGCAAAATAAAATATTCTAGATTATACGTTTAACTATTAAAAGTATTCATAATTTGGAGAAATGGTTTATTTAACCACTCTTCACATGCATCTGCTGTCTTTTCAATGGACCCATTGACACCAGGAAGTTCTTCAGGTGTAAAACGCCCTAATACATAATCCACTACTTTCATCCCATTTTTCGGGCGATCGATTCCCATGCGGATACGTTGAAATTCTTGTGTTCCTAAATGTGAAATTGTTGATTTCACACCATTATGTCCACCCGCACTTCCTTTCATGCGAAGGCGTAATTTACCTACAGGAATATCTAAATCATCATACATGACGATGAAGTCCTCGACATCAATTTTATAATAATCCATGAGTGGACGGATACTTTCCCCAGATAAATTCATATATGTAAGTGGCTTTAATAAGATTACCTTTTCCCCATTAACAAAGCCTGCACCAAATAGCCCTTTGAATTTTTGTTCATTCAAAGAAAGATTCCAACGCTTGGCAAGTTCATCAATCGCCATAAATCCAATATTATGCCTTGTTAATTCATATTCTCTACCTGGGTTCCCAAGTCCTACTATTAATTTCATTCTTTGTACCACTACTTTCTTTTTTCGATACGAAAAGACGTAACCAATCTTGGTTACGTCTCATTCTATCCAATTAATTGAATAATACACTTACTGATTCTTCTTCGTATACACGAATGATTGCTTCTCCGATTAATGGAGCAACTGAAAGTTCATGTACTTTATCAATTTTCTTTTCTTCTGGTAATACGATAGAGTTCGTTACAACTAACTCTTTAATATTCGAATTTTGAATACGCTCAATTGCTGGGCCAGATAATACTGGGTGTGTACAGCAAGCATATACTTCAGAAGCACCGTTCTCAACAAGAGCGTTTGCCGCTAATGTAATTGTACCAGCTGTATCAATGATGTCATCAATTAAAATTGCTGTTTTGCCTTCGATGTTACCGATAATGTTCATTACTTCCGATACATTCGGACGAGGACGACGCTTATCAATAATAGCGATTGGCGCTTTTAGGCGGTCTGCCATTTTTCTAGCACGAGTTACACCACCGTGATCAGGAGATACGATTACGATATCTTTAAGACCTTTTGTTTCAAAGTAATCTGAAAGAATCGGTACACCCATTAAGTGGTCGATTGGGATATCAAAGAATCCTTGAATTTGTGGAGCATGTAAATCTAGAGTGATTACACGAGTTGCACCTGCTGTTTCAAGCAAGTTTGCTACAAGTTTCGATGTAATTGGTTCACGAGAACGCGCTTTACGGTCTTGACGCGCATAACCATAGTAAGGAATAACAATATTAATTGTTTTTGCAGATGCACGTTTTAATGCATCAATCATAATAAGTAATTCCATGATATGTTCGTTTACTGGGAAGCTTGTAGATTGAATAATGAATACATCGCAACCACGAATACTTTCTTCAATGTTAATTTGAACTTCTCCATCACTAAAACGATCAACAGAACATTTTCCTAGTCCTACTCCAATATGCTTTGCGATTTGCTCAGCAAGTTCCTTATTAGAGTTTAAAGAGAATACTTTCAAATTAGAATTTAGATATTGAGTCGACATCTAGATTAACCCTCCACATTATGATTTTTTCTTATTCAGCAATTGATCAACATAGTCTTCTTTGTTAACTTGACGTGCACGTGCTACTGATAATGCTTTTGATGGAACATTCTCTGTAATTGTAGAGCCTGCTGCCACATAAGCACCATCTTCAACTGTTACAGGAGCAACAAGATTTGAATTACATCCAATAAATACCCCGTTACCAATCACAGTTTTAAATTTATTCTTTCCGTCGTAGTTCACCGTAATTGAACCACAACCAAGATTCACGTCTTCTCCAACTTGTGCATCCCCGATATAACTTAAGTGTGAAGCTTTACTTCTATTACCAAAAACAGTTTTTTTGATTTCTACGAAGTTTCCAACGCGCACTTCATCTCCAATAACTGAATCTGGGCGAATATGTGCAAATGGACCCACTGATACTTCTGTACCAAGTTTACTGTCATGTACAGTAGATTGACGAATTACCGTACGCTCTCCAATTTCACTGTCGCGAATTACTGTATGTGGTCCAATTTCACAATCAGAACCAATTACAGTGTTCCCCTCAATAATTGTTCCTGGGTGAAGAACTGTATCACTGCCAATAATTGCATCAGCAGAAATGTATGTGTTACTTGGATCAATAATTGTAACACCATTTACCATGTTTTTTCGGTTAATACGGTTTTTCATAATAATTTCCGCTTGCGATAGAGCGACTCTGTCGTTAACACCTAACGTTTCATCGAAGTGCTCTGTTTGATAAGCTGATACAATATGACCTTCATTTTTTAAAATTTCAATAACATCCGGAAGGTAATATTCACCCTGTACATTATCATTTGAAACTTTAGAAAGTGAAGCAAATAGAGCTTTATTATCAAAACAATACGTACCTGTATTGATTTCTTTAATAGCTAATTCTTTTTCATTTGCATCCTTATGCTCAACAATCTTTTCAACATGACCATTCTCATTACGAATGATACGGCCATATCCAGCAGGCTCTTCTATGTACGCTGTTAGTACCGTTGCCATTGCTCCCGCTTCTTCGTGTTGCTGAAGCAATGCTTCCATCGTTTCAGCAGTTATTAGAGGTGTATCACCACAAATAACTAAAGTTGTTCCTTCTTCATTTGCAAGTACATTTGCAGCTTGATCGACAGCATGTGCTGTACCAAGTTGTTCTGCTTGTAATGCAAACTCACTTACGTTTCCTAGCTGTTCTTGTACCATTTCGGCACCATGTCCAACGACTGTTACAAGTTTCTGCATCCCTAATTGAGATACTTGATCAACTACATGTTGTACCATTGGTTTCCCACATACAGGATGTAGCACTTTGTATAGCTTGGACTTCATACGTGTGCCTTTACCTGCAGCTAGAATCACTGCAAATCTGTTTGACATATAGACCCTCCATCGCAACCTATTTATCCATTAACGATATTATCCTAAATCATCATATATTTCAAGAAACACATTATAACTATTAAATTTTACCATAATTCTTATACGATGTTTTACTCTTTAGTATCTTTTTTAAGAAATAAGCTATACTATTTTAAATGATTTTGAAAAAATTAGAAGTTTTCCACCCTTATTTTTCTAAATATGAATTTTTATAATTAGAAACAGATATTATTCCAAAAAAACAAACTCCTGTAAATGCTTACAGGAGTTTGCTACAAAATTATAAGACTTTCTTTCGAAAGCCTTTTCATTCGAATTTTACGAAGCGCCCGCTTCTTCAAACTCAACCTCTTCTAACTCGCCTAAACGATGATACTCTGTTAAAACCGCATCTTGAATTTTAGAGCGTGTATTAGAATTAATTGGATGTGCAATGTCACGGAATTCTCCATCTGGAGTACGTTTACTTGGCATTGCTACAAATAATCCATTATTACCATCAATTACACGAATATCATGAACAACAAATTCATGGTCTAGAGTAATAGAGGCAATTGCTCTCATGCGGCCTTCTGTGTTTACGCGGCGTAATCTTACGTCAGTCACTTCCATCTTGTGTTCACCACCCTTTTCTAAATAAGCGATATATTTGTATAAATTCCACAAAATTTCTATTTTCCCTTTAATTTTTTTAAAATTTTTAAGATAAAAATTTTTATTGTAATTGAATATAGAGATTAGTAGAGGTTATCGCTTACAAAGGGTTACTTAACTAGGGCGATTACTTCGATTTCAACAGAAACATCTTTCGGTAATTTTGCTACTTGTACACAAGAACGCGCTGGCTTATGAGTAGAGAAATAAGAACCGTATACTTCATTAACCGCATTAAAATCATCCATATCCTTTAAGAATACTGTTGTTTTTACCACTGTATCAAATGAAGCACCAGCTTCTGCTAATACTGCTTGTAAATTTTCAAATACTTGCTCTGTTTGTACTGTTACATCCCCCGTTACAAGTTCTCCACTTGCCGTTAACGGGATTTGTCCCGAACTATAGAACATATTATTTACAATAATCCCTTGTGAATATGGTCCGATTGCTTGTGGTGCTTTGCTTGTTTGAACAACTTTCATACTTTTCACCCTTTTATTATTTATTTTTACTCTTTAAAAATAGTGCACGAAAAGCAGTTTGTCCACCTATTTTATAATTTATAAATAGAATAAAAAAAGATAAAGCTATCTGCTTTACCCTTTTTACTCAGCCCCTACAATTCCTTCATTAAATGGCGCAAGCGAATAATTCCCCTTCTCCACTTGAATCGCTTTTTCTTTCACATCAACTTCCGACAGACGAATTAATGATACAAAGTTATTAATAAGTCTTTCTTCGATATCCGTAGATTCTACTAATACACCAATTCCAACAACGTTAGCTTTAAACTCTTCTAGCATGCTCATCATACCTTGAATGGTTCCGCCAGCTTTCATAAAATCATCAATAATTAAAACATTAGATCCTTCTGGAAGGCTACGCTTTGCTAAAGTCATCGTTTGGATTCGCTTAGAGGAACCTGATACATAGTTAATACTAACAGTGGGTCCTTCTGTTACCTTATTATCTTTTCTCGCAATTACCACCGGTACATCTAAGTAATTCGCCACTGCATAAGCAAGTGGAATTCCTTTTGTCGCTACGGTCATAACCGCATCAATTGGTTGTCTAGCAAAAACGGAAGCAAATAAACGACCCGCACCATTAATCTGGCGAGGATTACTTAAAAGATCCGTCATATATAAGTAACCGCCAGGCAAAATGCGATCTGGATTTTCAAATAAGCTACAAAGCTCATTAATAATCAGATTTGCCTCTTCTTCACTTATATAGGGAATATATTTCACTCCTCCTGCTGCTCCTGGTATCGTTTGCAATGTGCCGACCCCTTGTTGTTCAAACGTTTGCTTAATAATAACTAGATCTTCACTAATGGATGATTTAGCCGATTGATACCTTTCAGCAAAAAAAGTGAGAGAAACTAGCTGACGAGGATTTTGTAGCAAGTAATAAGTCATATCGACCAATCTTGTACTTCGTCTAATTTTCATACTCTCACCTCAAATCACGAATATTCTAAACAAATCATAACGTATTATACGTCTTTATTCAAGCGTTTCTCGCTCTCCTAATAAACGTACTGCATATACTTGTTCGCAAAATCCTTTTAATCCGTTATATATACGATGCATTCGCGAATCATGGTGTACAAGACCAAATACAGTTGGGCCACTTCCACTCATTAATACGGCATCCGCACCGAATCGTTTCATCTGCGCCTTAATACGCGCAACTTCAGGATGCATCGCAAATGTCACATCTTCTAAAACGTTACCAACAGTATCACAAATTCCTTTATAGTCCCCGCCATTAATGACTTCAACCATTTTATCTACATTTGGATGTGTAACACAATTCAATTTTAAATTTCCATATACGTCAGCAGTCGATACACCAATGTGTGGCTTTGCTAAAATAACCCAACAAGAAGGTGGAGTCTTTATGTGTTCAATTTTTTCTCCTCTTCCAGTGGCGATCGCAGTTCCGCCGTATACACAAAACGACACATCTGACCCAATTTCTGCGCCAAGCTCCGCTAACTCATCGATTGTAATTCCTAAATTCCATAACTTATTAAGGCCACGTAATGTCGCTGCTGCATCACTACTTCCACCTGCTAATCCAGCGGCTACTGGAATCGTTTTTTCAATAGTAATAGATACACCTTTTTTTACATTAAACTTCTCTTTTAATAATTTCGCTGCTTGATAAGCTAAGTTGCGTTGGTCGTCTGGGACATACCGATTATGGGACAAAATTTCAATACGGTCTTCTGCTAATTCCGTTAGCTCTAAACGATCTGCTAAATCAATTGTTGTCATAATCATTTTCACTTCATGATATCCGTCTTGTCTTTTTCCCAGTACATCTAACGACAGATTAATCTTTGCTGGCGCTTTCACTAGTAGCTTCAATCTATTCACCCACTCTATGTACTCAATCTTTTATCGTTTATTTTACCATAAATTTATAGTAAGACGATGACACTTCCCTAATTATAACGAAAAGCATTCAGAATGAAACTACTTATATCAAATGATGGCACCTTTTAGCGTGCAAAAAGCCGAGGAATCTCTCCTCGGCTACCGTAGCATAGAAAGTATCTTACAACTACTGGTTTCGTTTCATTAATTGCTGTTCCGCAATTTCTATAGCACGTTTCACCATATTACCAGCATCTTTCGCACGAATTCCGCCCCATCCTTCTTTCTGAACAACATCATAAAAGCCAAGCTCTTTTGCCAGCTCTTCTTTAAATTGATTTGACATGACTCCTCTTCGTCTACTCAATGCAGAGTCCCTCCTTATTTTGCTACGGTATAATTAGTATGCAAAATAATATAGCTTTTCATTTGTGGGAATATATGTAACAAATAACACATTAATTATAAAATGCTTCATTATGGGGTTCATCGTAAAATGTTAACTCTACTGTCTCTGTTAAAACATCTGCATAACTATACGATACACGTTGCAATGCGTCTTCTTGTTGATCTAATTGTACAACAAAGACCGAACGATACGTTTCTGCAAGTACACCCGATTGCTCCACAGTTTTTCTTCTTCCACTATTCGCCTTTAACATAAGTCGCTGTCCAAGATGGTGATCTAATTCGTTTTTAATATCATCTAAACGTTTTGACATATCCCTTGCTACACCTCGCTGTAATTTAGATTGAACACTTAAAACACGATATATCTATCCCAATTATTTACCGCAATTTACAGACAATATCATTATAAAAGCATCATGCGTTCGAATAGATAGAAGAAATACTATATTGTAAAAGTATCATTGTATAGTCTGCACGTTCTTGCAGTTTTTTATCCAAGTTCATTCAAATCATTCCAGCATAAAAAAGCAAGATACGTATGTACCTTGCTCATTCTTCATAATGTTGAAAGGGTAACCCTGTTCGTAAAATCCCTCTCGTTTCAATTCCGCCTAGTCCCTTTTCACCAGTAATTGTATTACGCACAACGTCCCATACATTTACTCTTTCCATAAATGAAGTAAAACTAATTTTACCAACTACATATACAGGATCTAGAGCATGAATATTAATTCTAGACGGTGAACTAGCAAAATTAGCACCCGCTCGAATCAACGCCTCAAAATGTGATTGACAAGCTCCAGCAAAAATAACGAGTTGATCTAATGATGGATATTTTTTTCGCACTTCTCGAACAGCCTGTACAAAATGTCTAGAATGTCTATATGCTGCTAAATCTCCCATGACTCCTTTTGACTTTGTATATGCATCATGTCCTGTAATGACTAAAATATCTGGACGAAAATGATCGATTAAGTCTACTACCTTTTCATGCATCTCCGTTTCCTTACAATGAATACCTTGTACAGGAACGCCTATTTTATTATATAAATCTAAACACTTGCGCAAATATAAAGGATCTCCATCTATATGCAATACACGCCCTGGCATTTGAAAATAATTCACTTCACTTGTATATCCACCTGTTGAAGTGTGTTCATGCCTTTGTTTCATTAATACATAATCTTGTTGAAATAAACGGTACGTACGCTCCATTGTTTCTTTTTCACGCTTCACTCTTTTTTTATGTTCTCGTTGATCTATACTAATTAAATCTTCAAGCGGCGCATCCGCCACAAGTCTAATTTCTTCCCCAAACAATATCGCTATCTCGCCTTTTATTTCTATAATACGAAAAAGAATATCCCTATTATGAGAATATCGTTCCACTAATTCTCCAACATGTAAAGCCATTCTCCTACCTCCAAACTCGTTAGGCCATCTTACCTGCTTTTAAAGTATGAATTTAGGAAAGGAAAGGTGACAAAAGGGACAGCTCAAGTTGAACTGTCACTTTCATATTCTTATGACAATTTATGAAGAACTAATGCATTACTTAATGTTGCAAACTCTTCGATAGATAGCGTTTCGCCTCTTCGCTTCGGATCAATTCCTACTTCTGTTAAAATTCTGTCTAACAACTCTTTATCTTTCGGGAAACCATTTAAATTATTTGATAAATTATTCATTAACGTTTTACGACGCTGTGCGAAACTCGCTCGTACTACTTCAAAGAAGAAAGTTTCATCTGTCACTTCTACAACTGGTTTAGGACGCTTTAGAAGACGGATAATCGCAGAATCAACATTTGGTTGTGGTACAAACACTGTACGCGGTACAGTCATAACTGTTTCTACCTCTGTATAATACTGAATGGCAATTGATAAAGAACCATACTCTTTCGTTCCAGGTTTAGCAGCTAAACGATCTCCAACTTCTTTTTGCATCATAACAACAAATCCACGAACCGGTAATTTTTCTTCAAGCAATTTAAATAAAATTGGCGTTGTAATATAGTATGGTAAGTTAGCTACTACCATTACATCTTGTCCTTCTTCGAATTGCTCACTAAACACTTCATGTACATCTGCTTTTAGTACATCTTTATTTATAACTGTAACGTTGCTATATGGAGCTAACGTCTCGTCTAAAATTGGTAATAATCTCTGATCAATTTCAAAAGCCACTACTTTTTTAGCACGTTTTGCCAATTGCTCTGTTAATGCACCGATACCTGGTCCAATTTCAATTGCGCCACTTTCTGAACCGATTTCTGCGTGATCAACGATACGATTTAATACATTTGTATCAATTAAAAAATTTTGTCCTAAACTTTTTTTGAATGAAAATCCATACTTTTCAACAATGTCTTTTGTACGATTTGGTGTTGCGATATCCTTCATTTTTTTTCCTCCTGTATTACTTGCTTATAAGCTTCTGCAAATGATTCCTTTGAAACTTGAAACATTTGTAAACGTTTATGTAACTGTTTTGCATTTGTATAACCAATCTTTAATAGCTTACCCATTCTTTCTCTGCGGCTCTTTGCCATTTCTCCGCCCACTAAGCCCGCATCGACTAGATCACTCCAACTAATTTCACTTGTGTAAGCTTCCATTTCTTCATGTATATTCTCTAAAGCACGGCGAATCGACTCATTAGAAGCATGTTCGATACCAACACCTTTTTTCCTTTTAGCAAGTGCTTCTTCCTTCGGTAAAAAAGCATGCTTACATCCAGGAACCTTGTCAGAAATAATTTTTCGAATACGCTCTCCAGGATAATCCGGATCTGTGAAAATAATAACGCCTCGTTTTTGCTGCGCTAATTTAACTTGCTCAATAACATGATCACCGATTGCTGAACCGTTCGTTTCGATTGTATCCGCATCAACAGCACGTTTAATCGCAACTGTATCATCTTTACCTTCTACAACGATAATCTCTTTAATTTTCATGCTTGCCTCCACACTCGTTTCGTCTCTACTTAGTAAAACAAAAAAATGACGACTTTTCCATTATTATTTTCCCAATCGTACATTTTAAAAAGTAGAAGAGAAAAATCTTTGTTCACTATTCTTATTGTAACACTTCTATCTCCATCCTAATTTATCCGCAATATTTCTACACTTATGTTATGAGTAAATAATGAGCTCTTAGCATTTCTACTGTCTCTCTCCTAAAAAATAAAAAAGAATGGGACTCCCCCACTCTTTTTTATTCGACACCAAATAAAGCTTTTGCATTCTTTGTTGTTATTTGTGCTACCTCGTCATAAGAAATTCCTTTTAAATTTGCAATTTCTTCTGCTACTAGTTTTACATAACTAGGCTCATTTCGTTTCCCTCGAAATGGATGTGGTGTTAAATATGGACAATCTGTCTCTATCAATAATTTTTCTAATGGAATCTCCATAGCAACTTCTTTCGGTTTCTTCGCATTTTTAAATGTAACAGGCCCACCTAATGAAATTAAAAAGTTCATATCGACACATCGCTGTGCTACTTCTACACTACCGCTAAAGCAATGCATAATGCCTCCCACTTCAGCTGCATTCTCTTCCTCTAGGATATCAACAATATCTTGAGTTGCATCACGGTTATGTATAATAATCGGTAATTTTACCTTTTTAGCTAATGTAATTTGTTTACGGAATACTTCCTTCTGTATTTCTTTTGGAGACTTATCCCAGTGATAATCTAGTCCCATTTCTCCAAGAGCAACTACTTTAGGGTGGGCAGCTAATTCTTCTAACCAAACTAAATGTTCTTCTGTCATGTCGATTGCATCAACGGGATGCCATCCAACTGCAGCGTAAATAAAATCATAGGCTTCAGCTAATTCAATCGCTTTTTTTATTGTTACTTCATCGAATCCAACAACAACTGTATATGTAACTCCCGCTTCTTTCATCCTTGCAATAACTTCTTGTAAATCTTCTTCAAACTGCTCTGCATTTAAATGTGAATGTGTATCAAACAACATAATAAATAACTCCTTTTATATTGAAATCAATTCTATCCTAGAAAAAAATTAAGCCTTTTCTAACTTAACGATAACAATACTACAATTTTAATGCAAAAAAAGGGAATTTAAAAAGAAAAAAGATGCTTCACACATGTTACACGTGAAACATCTCTTTTCTTGTCTCAATTACTTGATCTTTGTACCATTCGGTAAATTTTGGTCGATTGTTGCTAATGACAATACGCCATTTTCTTCACCTGCTAAAATCATACCTTGTGATAATTCACCACGTAATTTTACAGGTTTTAAGTTTGTTACACAAATTACCTTTTTACCTTTTAGATCTTCTGGTGAGTAGAATTTTGCAATTCCCGAAACAACTTGACGCTTTTCTGTGCCTAAATCCAGCTGAATTTTTAACAACTTATCTGCTTTTTTCACAGGTTCAGCCGATATTACTTCAGCTACTCGTAATTCTACTTTAAAGAAATCATCAATTGTAATTTCTTCTGCCTTCGGTTCTTCTTCTTTTTTCTCTTCTACTTTAGGAGCAGAGGCTTGCATTTTTTCTTTAATATACTCTACCTCTACTTCCATTTCCAAACGAGGGAAAATTGGGTTTCCTTTTTCTACTTTTGTTCCGGCTGGAATACATCCAATTGTAGATAGGCTTTCCCAAGATTTATGTGCCTCTTCAGTAAGTCCAAGTTGAGCAAACATCTTACTTGGTGCTACTGTTAGGAATGGCATAAGCATAATACCTGTTTGACGAAGTATCTCTGCTAAGTGCGCCATTACAGACGCAAGTTTTTCACGATCATTCTCATCCTTCGCTAATACCCACGGCTGTGTTTCATCAATATATTTATTCGTACGGCTAACTAACTGCCAAATAGAACTTAGTGCTACAGAGAACTCCATATTCTCCATTGCCTCTTCTACTTTTTTCAATGTATCCTTCGCAAATGTAACTAGCGTTTCATCAAACTCAGTTACATTCGCTTTAAATGCAGGGATTTCCCCGTTAAAGTATTTATCAATCATAGCTACTGTACGATTTAATAAGTTTCCTAAGTCATTTGCTAAATCAAAGTTAATTCGTTCAACAAATCCCTCTGGTGTGAATACGCCATCAGATCCAAATGGAACTTCGCGAAGTAAGTAGTAACGTAATGCATCTAATCCGTAACGATCAATTAGTGTAACTGGATCTACTACGTTTCCTTTTGACTTACTCATTTTTCCATCCTTCATTAAAATCCAGCCATGAGCAAAGACTTTCTTCGGAAGTGGTAAATCTAACGCCATTAAAATAATTGGCCAATAAATTGTATGGAAACGAACGATTTCTTTTCCAACTAAATGAACATCTGCTGGCCAGAATTTTTTATATTTCTCTTCATTTTCTGTTCCATATCCTAATGCAGTAATGTAATTAGACAAAGCATCTACCCATACATAAATAACGTGTTTTGGGTTCCCTGGAACACGAACTCCCCAGTCAAATGAAGTACGAGAAACAGCTAAATCTTCTAATCCTGGCTTAATAAAATTATTAATCATTTCATTTTTACGAGACTCTGGTTGAATGAAATGAGGGTTCTCTTCATAGAACTTTAATAGTCGGTCTACATATTTACCCATTCTAAAGAAATAAGACTCTTCGCGAACAAGCTCTACATCATGACCACTATCTGGGCTTTTTCCACCAACTACTTTGTCGCCCTCCATAATTGGATCTACTAATTGATGCGCTGTATAGAATGTTTCATCTTGTACAGAATACCAACCTTCATATTCATCAAGATAAATATCACCTTGATCTACTAGCTGCTTGAAGATTTTCTCAACGACATCTTTATGACGATCTTCAGTTGTACGAATAAAATCGTCATAAGAGATATCCATCTTCTCCCAAAGTTCTTTAATCCCTGATACAATGTTGTCCACATATGCTTGTGGTGTAACATTTAGTTCTTCTGCTTTCTTTTGGATCTTCTGTCCATGCTCATCAGTTCCTGTTAAATAATGAACATTGTATCCTTGCATACGCTTATATCGTGCCATCGCATCTCCTGCTACTGTCGTATAAGCATGTCCAATGTGTAACTTTCCACTTGGATAATAAATTGGGGTAGTAATATAAAAGGACTTATTTTCCTCTGTCATTGTTTTGGACCTCCCGGATGACCTCATATGTATTTATAAACAGTATATCAAAAACTCACATATAAAAACGAGTTAATGCTCGATATCTTTATCATCTATTACTCATATTTTTAAAAATTATACAGCCCTTCTCTGAAATATATATATTTTTCAGAAAATAAAACGAAATAATTATAGTAATTACCCACATTCTATTATATATAAGAAGTAAGAAATCTATAAATCTTTTTAAAAAATATAGAATTTAAGAATTGACGGAAATGTAAATGATTGGTATCATATGTCCATAGGGTATTTTGTCGAAAAATGACGAATCAAAAAAATAGACTCGTAACTTATAAACTATTTATTTAGGAGGAAAAGAATTATGAAATCTACTGGTATCGTTCGTAAAGTTGATGAATTAGGTCGTGTGGTAATTCCAATCGAATTACGCCGTACTTTAGGTATTGCAGAAAAGGATGCTCTTGAAATCTACGTTGATGACGAAAAAATCATCTTAAAAAAATATAAACCAAACATGACTTGCCAAGTAACTGGTGAAGTATCTGATGGTAACCTATCTTTAGCTGAAGGAAAAATTATCTTAAGCAAAGAAGGCGCTGAGCAAATCTTAAACGAACTTCAAGATTATATCGAAACAGCAAAATAAGCTTCTCAATTATGAGAAGCTTATTTTTTATCGACATGATAGATTTGATATACATCCCTTTTCGACAAATCTCGATCTTTAGCGACTGTTTTAATCGCTTCTTTTGAATTCATGCCTTTTTCATTTATATAATGTTCAATATGATCATATACTGAAACAGCTTCCCACCATTGTTCTTCTGGAGCAGGTTCTTCCGTTGAACCAGCTACTAAAATACAAAACTCACCACGGACTTCATTTTGCTTCGTCCACTCAATCGCTTCCTCAATTGTTCCACGAATAAATTCTTCAAATTTTTTCGTTAGCTCGCGACATAATACGATTTCCCTATTTCCTAAAACTTCTTGCATTGAGATTAAAGTATCATCTAGACGATGAGGTGCTTCATAAAACATCATTGTAGTTTGTACGTAACGAAGCTTCTCTAATTCCATTCTTCTTTCCTTTTTATTTCTTTGCAAAAATCCATAGAAATAAAACTGCTTTGTTTCAAGTCCTGATGCAATTAATGCTGTAAGAGCCGCATTCGCTCCAGGAAGCGGGATAACATGATATTGTTCTGCTACAGCTTCTACAACAATATCGTAACCAGGATCAGAAATACACGGCATACCGGCATCGCTCACAATGGCTACAGTCTTACCATCTTCTAACTTATCTAAAATTTTTCGTCCACTTACTCCTTTGTTATGCTCGTGATAACTCATAACTGGTGTTTCAATTTCAAAATAATTACAAAGCTTCTTCGTTTGTCTTGTATCTTCAGCAGCAATAATATCTGCCTCTTTTAAAATTCGGATTGCACGAAATGTCATATCCTCTAAATTTCCGATTGGAGTTGGTACTAAATATAGAACTCCCTTTTCATTTTGCTGAAAGCTTTTTTGCTGCCACATAGCGTTCTCCTTTTTGCATGTATTCTTCTTTTTGTTTCCTCGTTAACTGTTTAAAATGATATTCAGCTTGCATAGCCGTTCGTTTATCCTCATGATCCTCTACATATTTTAAAACAACCGGAAGCCTAGCACGTGTATATCTAGCACCCTTTCCGTTATTATGAGTCTGAATCCGCTTTTCTATATGATTTGTATATCCAGCATAATAACTTCCATCAGAACACTCCACCACATAAAAACAATGCTTATTCGTCTCCATATAAAATTGAACGAATCTCCTCTGTATATTCGTTATTCTCTTCGTATACAAAAAGAGGTGGCAAGATTTTTAAATCTGCATTTCCATCCTTAATTCCTTCAATTAACAATGTATTCGCTTCTTTACCAGCCTTAGGATAAACAAATCGCACACGTTTCGGTTCAATTTTATATTTACGCATCAATGTAACGATATCGAGAAAACGACCTGGACGATGTACAAATGCAACTTTCCCACCCTGTTTTACCAACTGGCTACTTGCATATACAACATCTTCTAATGTACACATAATTTCGTGACGAGCTATCGCTAAATGTTCATTCATGTTTTTCTCAGAAGTTTGCGGCGTTTGAAAATAAGGAGGATTACACGTTACAACATCATATTGATGGCGTCCAAGTTTCTCCGGCATATCTTTCAAATCTCCATGGATTAAATGAATTCTTTCTTCTAAATTATTGTATTGAATGCTTCTTATTCCCATATCATATAAGCGCTCTTGAATCTCTACACCTGTAATTGTTCCCTTTGTCCTTGTACTCAATAAAAGAGGTACAACCGCATTCCCCGTACACAAATCAAGTAAATTACCTTTTTGAATTGGTACCCAAGCAAAATCTGCAAGTAACACAGCATCTAAAGAGAAATTAAATACTGATGGACTTTGTATAATTTTCATATCTTGTGCTAATAAGTAATCTAAACGTTCATCTTCGTATAAATTCATATATTGCTCCCTTTCTTACACTTAACCTACCCTATTACATCCTCTATTAATGTAAAAATAAATTTCATTCTACTCTCATGTATAAAAAATTACCTTTCCAATTATATTGGAAAGGTAATCTCACTTTTTATTTAAAAATGACAGACAGAATAAACAATCTCCCTCTTTACGTACACTTCCATAATGTAGATTGCAAATATGAAAACCTTCCTGATACAGTCTCGCTAAGTTATCGTAGCCCTCACCGATATCTGTTTTTGGCTTCATTTCTTTGCGTTTTTGAGTTTTTTGTTTTTCCTTATTCTGCACTTCTTCAAAACGATGTCGCAAATTTTCATTTTCCATTTTTATATGTTGGTTTTCTTCCAATAATTCTGCAAGATGTTGTTTTAATTCTCCCAACTGTTTGTATAAATGTCCAATTTGCTCTTCCATACTAGAAACCGATGCAAAAATATCCTTTTTCTCCACAAGCACCCACCTCATTAATCTGTGGTTTGACTCGAAACGACCCCTTTATTAATTAATTCATCTAACGTATATTCTACTATCCGTTCCTTGTCTACTAGTTCCACTTGAATTAATCTTTCTAAAATATTTAATCCGATAACACGGCCAGTACCATGCGGGGTTTGTATACGTTGATCTAAATCAGGAAGTTGTTCCTTTGCTGCCTCATATTCATCATTCTCATATTTTAAGCAACACATTAAGCGACCACATAAACCAGAGATTTTTGCAGGATTTAATGATAAATTTTGATCCTTTGCCATTTTAATGGATACAGGTTCAAAATCTCCTAAAAAAGTAGAACAACAAAGCATACGACCACATGGACCAATACCACCAAGCATTTTTGCTTCGTCACGAACACCGATCTGTCTTAGCTCGATTCTTGTCCTAAAAATTGCTGCTAGGTCTTTTACCAGTTCACGGAAATCAATCCGACCATCTGCAGTAAAGTAGAAAATAATCTTATTACGATCAAACGTATACTCTACATCTACAAGCTTCATATCAAGATTATGTTCTCCTACCTTTTGTTGACAAACTTGATATGCTTCTTTCGCAGCATGTCTATTCTCTTCAACAATAGTACGATCATTTTCATTTGCAATACGAATAACCTTTTTAAGCGGTAATACAACGTCGTTTTCATCAACTTGCTTTTTGGTAATAACTACTTTTCCGTATTCAATACCCCTTACCGTTTCTACAATTACGAACTCATTTTCTGAGATATCGAACTGATTTGGATCAAAGTAATATACCTTCCCGGCCTTCTTAAAGCGAACACCTACTACATCATACAAAACGGTCATCCCTCCTGCAACCGCAACACTAACTGTTCGAACACAAGCTGCGCATTTACATTAGCGTTGATTCTATTTTTTGCCTCTAATATATGAAAGAGAGCTGATACAATGCGCTTCTGAGCATAAGAAAAGGATTCAAACATCTCTTTCTGCTCATGAAAAACAAGACGATCTTCTTCTCCAAGTTGAACATATAATAAATCCTTATAAATAAGGAGTAACATATCTAAGCCTTGCTGTAATTGTTCTTTCTCTCCAAAGTGCTTTCCCCATTTTTCTTGTACAAAAAAAATAGAGGCCTTATCTTTTTCGAGCGCTTCACATAATTTTATCACTAAAGCTCTCGCTTGTGCAAACCATTCATCATTACACATTAATAAAGCTTCTTCAAAACTATTTGTAAGCTGTGCAGCCAGTGTAGATAAAGAAACTGTAATACCTTCTTCCTCTAATCTCTTAATTAAGGATTCTGTAGGTAACGGCCTAAATGTAACAACTTGACAACGAGATAAGATTGTATTTAAAATCTGATGACTTTGTTCAGTAAGTAAAATGGCTGTTGTATCACTACTTGGTTCTTCTAAAAACTTTAAGAGTGTATTCGCTGCATTTGCTGTCATACGATCTGCATGCTCAATAATATATACTTTTTTATTTGCTTCTAATCCTGTTTTTGAAAACTCTTCTTGTAAATCCTGAATTTGCTGTTTTTTAATAGATAATCCATCTGGTTTTACAGTATGTAAGTTTGGGTGGTTACCTGAATCAATTCGGCGACAATTCGTACATACATGACAAGGCTCTACACCATTTCTTTGTGAACAGAGAAAACTTTTTGCCATTTGAATTGCTGTTGCGAACTTCCCAGTCCCTTTTCCTCCCTCTAACAAGTAAGCGTGGGATATACGCTCTTTTGCAATGCTATTCATCAACATTTTGACACCGATGGGCTGTATAGCAGAAAGCTGCTCCCACGTCTTTATCATAATGCATACCTCACTTATTTCATTCTTTCCTTCTATTATAACAATTTATCTTCTACAATCTGAATAACTTCTTCTATAAGTTTTTCCATTGGTTGATCAGCATCCACTACTACAATACGATCAGAGAAGCGCTCTACAACTTGTAAATACCCTTCACGCACGCGTTTATGGAAAGCGATGTCTTCCATATCTAGTCGATTTACTTCGCGTCCTGCATCTTTTTCAATTCGTGCTAACCCAACCTCTGGCTCAATGTCTAAATAAATTGTTAAACTAGGCATACAATCTTCCGTTGCGAAACGATTAATTTCAAATACTTTATCCATACCTAAGCCTCTTGCATATCCTTGATACGCTAAAGAGCTATCTATAAAACGATCACATAGTACAAGATAGTTTTCCTCAAGTGCTGGCATAACTTTTTCCACTAAATGTTGTCTACGTGCAGCAGCATACAAAAGTGCCTCTGTACGTGCTTCCATCATCGTATATTCTTGTTTATGTAAAATTGTTCTAATATCTTCAGAAATTGCAATACCACCCGGTTCCCTGGTCGCCATTACCTTTTGTTCCTTTTGCTCAAAATATGGCAATAAACTTTTAATTAACGTTGTTTTACCCGAACCTTCTGGCCCTTCAATTGTCACAAATAATCCCTTCATCCTAAAACCTACTTTCTATATCATACACGTTCATATATTTCGTACTACCTTGAAAACGAGCACCTGTTTTCTCTAAATGAGTAATTTGCTTTGTATGTTCCTGAGTAATTCTCTCTCCATACATGATCAATGGAATTCCAGGTGGATACGGAATCACCATTTCTGCAGCTATCATACCAACGGCTTCTTCTATAGATACTAACTTCGTCTCGTATCTCTCTAATTGTTTATACGTATACGGTAAAGGAGAAATTTCTCCTTTATAAGTATAACGAATTGATGCTGTCTTGTCTTTTACCTTATATTGCTGCAAAGTTACTCGAATTATCTCTATAGCTTTTATATACTCCCCATTTACTTGTAACGGTAATATAAATAGGACGTTATATGGATCTGCCATTTCCGTATATATACCAACCTTTTCAAATACGGACTGTAATTCATACCCTGATAACTGACAGCGAGTTTGCACCGTAACCTTTAATTCATCTTGCAACGGATATTGTAAAATAGCTATTTGCGGGATTGATCGCAATTCTTCTTTAAATCGGCGTAAAAACTCAACAATATCATCATGACCTTTTTCCTTTATAACCGCTATTGCAAAACGGGCTATATCAAGGGATGCCATAATTGGATACGATGGGCTACTAGATTGTAGCATACTTAAATAGGAGGACACTTTTTCTTTACTCACCAAATGGCTATTTATATGTAAATAAGATCCCATTGTCATTGCAGGTAATGTTTTATGTGCGGAATGAACCACAATATCCGCACCATAAGCTAATGCTGACTTTGGGAATGGATCCCCTATGCAAAAATGTGCCCCATGTGCTTCATCTACTAGAACAGGAATTTTATGTTCATGTGCGTAAGCGATACTTGCCTCTAAATCAATCCCCATACCATAGTAATTAGGGTGTGTTAAAATAAGTGCTTTAGCATTCGGATACTTTGTAATGGCCTCCTTGATAGCTTCATCATGAACACCTACTGGTACGTTATGTACTTCATCAATCCATGGATTTAAAAAAACCGGGTTAGCCCCTGCTAATTTCAAAGCGTTAATGATTGATTTATGACAATTTCTTTGCACGAGGACAATATCATGTTCGCCGCAGCAAGACAAAATCATCGCTAAATTTCCAACTGTTGAACCATTAATTAAAAAATAACTTTTTTGCACGCCATATACTTCAGCTAATAATCGCTGTGCTTCATCTATACATTCAAACGGACTATGTAAATCATCTAATCCTGTTAACTCTGTTACATCTATCGATAATATGTCTTTAAACCCTCCTGTAGCTTCCTCAGGGAAGTTTAAACCATTCTTATGACCTGGAACATGAAAAGATAGTGGTCGTCTTTCTTTAAATTCCATTAAAGCCTCATATAAAGGCATACGATTTTGATTCATCTATATCTCTTCCTTATTATTCATTCTATATCTATTATACAGAACAAAAAAAATAATAGGCATATGCCTATTTAAAAATATGATACTTCTAATTTTCGAAGTTGTTTTAAATAATATATATACTTCGGATCATTTGTCTCCGTATTCACCATATCTTTTTCACATTCATAACAAATCAAATTATTATAAACATATATACCTTCTTTTCTTTCTGTCTCACAAACAATGCAAACTTCGCTTTGCGATTTCATAACCTTCCCTCCCTATTTAAATGGACATATTTTATACTTCTATTCCTTAACAATTTACAGAAAAATATACATCAATCTCTTATATAATATGATTAACTCTTGGGCAACGTGTTTGTATTATCATTACTTCTTTTACGTACTGTTTATCAATACAAAAAAACACGAATCAAATGATTCGTGTTTTAGGTTGCTTGGCGACGTCCTACTCTCACAGGGACAAGGTCCCAACTACCATCGGCGCTAGAGAGCTTAACTTCCGTGTTCGGTATGGGAACGGGTGTGACCTCTCTGCCATCATCACCAAACTATGAAGGCATATTCCTTCAAAACTAGATAACATTGCTACATATTATATGGTTAAGTCCTCGATCTATTAGTATTCGTCAGCTCCACATGTCACCATGCTTCCACCTCGAACCTATCAACCTGATCATCTTTCAGGGATCTTACTAGCTTACGCTATGGGAAATCTCATCTTGAGGGGGGCTTCATGCTTAGATGCTTTCAGCACTTATCCCTTCCGCACATAGCTACCCAGCTATGCCCTTGGCAGAACAACTGGTACACCAGCGGTGCGTCCATCCCGGTCCTCTCGTACTAAGGACAGCTCCTCTCAAATTTCCTCGCCCACGACGGATAGGGACCGAACTGTCTCACGACGTTCTGAACCCAGCTCGCGTACCGCTTTAATGGGCGAACAGCCCAACCCTTGGGACCGACTACAGCCCCAGGATGCGATGAGCCGACATCGAGGTGCCAAACCTCCCCGTCGATGTGGACTCTTGGGGGAGATAAGCCTGTTATCCCCGGGGTAGCTTTTATCCGTTGAGCGATGGCCCTTCCATGCGGAACCACCGGATCACTAAGCCCGACTTTCGTCCCTGCTCGACTTGTAGGTCTCGCAGTCAAGCTCCCTTATGCCTTTGCACTCTACGAATGATTTCCAACCATTCCTGAGGGAACCTTTGGGCGCCTCCGTTACACTTTAGGAGGCGACCGCCCCAGTCAAACTGCCCACCTGACACTGTCTCCCGGGTCGATAAGACCCGTAGGTTAGAATTTCAATACAGTCAGGGCGGTATCCCACCAGCGCCTCCACCGAAGCTAGCGCTCCGGTTTCAATGGCTCCCGCCTATCCTGTACAAACTGTACCAAAATTCAATATCAGGCTACAGTAAAGCTCCACGGGGTCTTTCCGTCCTGTCGCGGGTAACCTGCATCTTCACAGGTACTATAATTTCACCGAGTCTCTGGTTGAGACAGTGCCCAAATCGTTACACCTTTCGTGCGGGTCGGAACTTACCCGACAAGGAATTTCGCTACCTTAGGACCGTTATAGTTACGGCCGCCGTTTACTGGGGCTTCAGTTCAGAGCTTCGCTTACGCTAACCCCTCTCCTTAACCTTCCAGCACCGGGCAGGTGTCAGCCCCTATACTTCGCCTTACGGCTTCGCAGAGACCTGTGTTTTTGCTAAACAGTCGCTTGGGCCTATTCACTGCGGCTTTCCGTTAAGAAAGCACCCCTTCTCCCGAAGTTACGGGGTCATTTTGCCGAGTTCCTTAACCAGAGTTCTCTCGCACACCTTAGGATTCTCTCCTCGCCTACCTGTGTCGGTTTGCGGTACAGGCACCTTTTATCTCGCTAGAAGCTTTTCTTGGCAGCGGGGAATCAAAGACTTCGCTCCATAAGGAGCTTCCCCATCACAGCTCAGCCTTCACGATAAGCGGATTTGCCTACTTATCAGCCTAACTGCTTGGACGTGCACAACCAATCGCACGCTTCTTCTATCCTTCTGCGTCCCTCCATTGCTCAAACGATAAAGAGGTGGTACAGGAATATCAACCTGTTGTCCATCGCCTACGCCTGTCGGCCTCGGCTTAGGTCCTGACTAACCCTGAGCGGACGAGCCTTCCTCAGGAAACCTTAGGCATTCGGTGGACGGGATTCTCACCCGTCTTTCGCTACTCATACCGGCATTCTCACTTCTAAGCGCTCCACCAGTCCTTCCGGTCTGACTTCACTGCACTTAGAACGCTCCCCTACCACTGATACCATTGGTATCAATTCGCAGCTTCGGTGGTGTATTTAGCCCCGGTACATTTTCGGCGCAGAGTCACTCGACTAGTGAGCTATTACGCACTCTTTAAATGGTGGCTGCTTCTAAGCCAACATCCTAGTTGTCTAAGCAACTCCACATCCTTTTCCACTTAATACACACTTTGGGACCTTAGCTGGCGATCTGGGCTGTTTCCCTCTTGACTACGGATCTTATCACTCGCAGTCTGACTCCTAAGGATAAGTCATTGGCATTCGGAGTTTGACTGAATTCGGTAATCCGATGAGGACCCCTAGTTCAATCAGTGCTCTACCTCCAAGACTCTTACACTTAAGGCTAGCCCTAAAGCTATTTCGGGGAGAACCAGCTATCTCCAGGTTCGATTGGAATTTCTCCGCTACCCACACCTCATCCCCGCACTTTTCAACGTGCGTGGGTTCGGGCCTCCATTCAGTGTTACCTGAACTTCACCCTGGACATGGGTAGATCACCTGGTTTCGGGTCTACGACCACGTACTAAACGCCCTATTCAGACTCGCTTTCGCTGCGGCTCCGTCTCTTCAACTTAACCTCGCACGGGATCGTAACTCGCCGGTTCATTCTACAAAAGGCACGCCATCACCCATTAACGGGCTCTGACTATTTGTAGGCACACGGTTTCAGGATCTCTTTCACTCCCCTTCCGGGGTGCTTTTCACCTTTCCCTCACGGTACTGGTTCACTATCGATCACTAGGGAGTATTTAGCCTTGGGAGATGGTCCTCCCAGATTCCGACGGAATTTCACGTGTTCCGCCGTACTCAGGATACATTCAAGAGAGAACGAAGTTTCGACTACGGGGTTGTTACCCTCTACGACGGACCTTTCCAGGTCGCTTCGTCTACCTCGTTCCTTTGTAACTCCGTATAGAATGTCCTACAACCCCAAGAGGCAAGCCTCTTGGTTTGGGCTAGATTCCGTTTCGCTCGCCGCTACTCAGGAAATCGCATTTGCTTTCTCTTCCTCCAGGTACTTAGATGTTTCAGTTCCCTGGGTCTGTCTTCCATACCCTATGTATTCAGGTAAGGATACCATACCATTACGTATAGTGGGTTTCCCCATTCGGAAATCTTCGGATCAAAGCTTACTTACAGCTCCCCGAAGCATATCGGCGTTAGTCCCGTCCTTCATCGACTCCTAGTGTCAAGGCATCCACCGTGCGCCCTTTCTAACTTAACCAAACTAAAATTAAAAAATATGAGCTACACTGTTATCTAGTTTTCAAAGAACATACATTT
>NZ_ALBR01000002.1:2500-19504 GCF_002081505.1 Bacillus sp. CDB3
ATTTTTGTTTCTCCTCTTATACTTCTCTGCGGCCTTCTAGCGCTTTCGACAGTGTCACTTCATCTGCATATTCTAGATCTCCACCAACTGGTAGACCGTGTGCAATACGAGTTACTTTAATACCTGTAGGCTTTAAGAGGCGGGATATATACATCGCTGTAGCTTCCCCTTCAATATTAGGGTTTGTTGCTAATATCACTTCTTGTACCGTTTCATCTTGCAGTCGCTTTAAGAGTTGTGGGATATTAATGTCTTCCGGTCCAATTCCCTCCATTGGAGAAATCGCACCACGTAACACATGATATACACCTTGATACTCTTTCATTTTTTCCATGGCAATTACATCTTTCGGCTCTTGTACTACACAAACAACCGATTGATCTCTATGCGAATCGTCACAAATATAACAAGGATCGCGGTCAGTGATGTGCCCACATACAGAACAATACGCTAAATCTCGCTTCGCATTCACAAGTGCTTTCGCAAAACCTAACACATCATCTTCTTTCATATCTAATACGAAGAACGCCAGTCGAACCGCTGTTTTCGGTCCGATTCCTGGCAATTTCATAAAACTATCAATTAATTTTGATATCGGTTCTGGATAATGCATATATCAATATCCTCCTAGAACATTCCACCTGGTAAGTTTAAGCCTTTTGTAAATTTACCCATTGTAGAATTTGAAAGTTCGTCAGCTTTTTTAAGCGCATCGTTCGTTGCAGCTAATACTAAGTCTTGTAACATTTCGATATCTTCTGGATCTACAACTTCTTCTTTAATTTTCACTTCAAGAACTTGCTTATGACCATTTGCAATAACAGTAATCATTCCGCCACCAGCTGTACCTTCAACTGTTTTTTCACCAAGCTCTTCTTGCGCCTTTGCCATGTCCTTTTGCATCTTTTGCATTTGTTTCATCATGTTATTCATATTTCCCATTCCGCCACGCATCATAATTAATTCCTCCTAATTATTATTACTCTTTTATTTCGATAAGTTCTTGCCCTACTAATTTTACAGCTTCTTCTATAAGAGGGTCTTCTTTTTGTTCTGGGCTTTCTTCAGAATCCCCGCCTTCACGTTGTAAAAAGTCTTCACGAATTTTACCCCATTCACTTTTTGGGATAGCAATCATGTTTAACCTTTTACTTAGCAATTCAAAAAGAGTCTGTTCCAATGTATCCATCGCTTCTCGATTTTCACTTGCCATTTTACAATGGATTTCATATTGAAATGCTAACACATAAGTATCATCTGAAGCTGCTACCGGCTCACTATTTTCTAATAAAACAGCAAATGCTACTTTGTTATATGACTTGAGTCGTCCTAACAACTCACCCCATACAGCTTTTAACTGTTCTAAATCTTGACGCTTTGCTTGCTTTAACACTTCATTCACGCGTCCGACAGGAATTTTCATACTTCCTGTTCGTACTGGTTTTGGTGTCGCACGCGTCTCTCTTACTTCCTGCTGTACACCAGCTGGCACACCATTCTTTTTAACTTGCTCTAACTCTTTCTCCAATTGCTGCATCCTGTTCATAATTGCTTGCAAACGATCTGTACCATTTGCCTGCATCATAAACTGCTGACATAATTGCACCATAACAACTTCTAAGAAAATCCGTGGATGGTTTGTCCACTTCATCTCCTGTTGTCCCTTACTAAGGGTATGAATAATTTCATAGATTACTTCCGGTTGCATTTCTTCACTCAATGTACGGAATTGATCATCTACAATTACCCTTTCCAACATATATTCTAATTGTGGTGAAGTTTGATATAAAAGCATATCACGATAGTAGTAAATGAAATCCTCCATAAAGCGAACTGGATCTTTCCCCTTACTCATCATTTCATCTATAATACGTAATGCTCTTGATACATCATTTTCACGTATACATTCTACTAAGTTACCTAAGTATTGTTGAGAAACAGAACCCGTTACAGCTAAAACATCTTCACTCGTCACAGTCTCATCACTATAAGAAATCGCTTGGTCAATCAGACTTAATGCATCACGCATACCACCTTCAGCGGCACGTGCGACGATTTGTAACGCTTCATCTTCTACTTGTGTACCTTCATTTGTCACAACCGTAGATAATCTCTCAACGATATCATTTACTGATATTTTTCGAAATTCAAAGCGTTGACAACGCGAAATGATTGTCGGTGGAATCTTATGTGGCTCTGTTGTCGCCAAAATAAAGATAACATGTCCTGGCGGCTCCTCTAACGTTTTTAAAAGTGCGTTAAAGGCACCCATGGAAAGCATGTGGACTTCATCAATAATGTATACTTTATATTTCACAGCACTTGGAGCATATTTTACTTTATCTCTTATATCTCGAATTTCATCTACACCGTTATTTGAAGCCGCATCAATTTCTAATACATCTGAAATAGATCCTTGTGTAATTCCTAAACAAGAAGGACATTCATTACAAGGTTCAGCTACCGGAGCATGTTCACAGTTAATTGCTTTTGCAAATACTTTTGCAATTGTCGTTTTTCCTGTTCCCCTTGGACCAGAAAATACATAAGCATGTGAAACTTTCTCTTGAAGAAGGGCATTTTGCAACGTTTTTGTCACGTGCTTTTGACCGACTACATCTCCAAACTTTTGCGGTCTCCATGTTCGGTATAACGCTTGGTATGACACGAAAATACGGCCTCCCTCAAAGGTTATTATCTCATTTATTATAACCCATTCTGTTTATAGATTCCAAAAGTTATTTTCTATACAAAAAACCCACCTTAGTATTAAGGTGAGTTTTGTATACATATATAACTGCCGTGCACCTTCTGTCGATTACGTACCATAAGCGTTACTCAAGCAGTTAGCTCGGTTCAGGCACTCCTGCGGCACACGAGAAGACCCGCTTATTGCTGCTTCCTTCCGGACCTGACAAGGTTCACGGGGTCCCGTTGCGCAGGACCCAAACGTCAACACCACTTACTTAAGGCAGACCTTACAGCAACATAACCTCGAGAAGGGATTCGGCCTCGCTAGAGCGGATTGCGAGTATAGGGCACCGCTACCTCCCCGCTTAGCACGGCAAAGTTAAAACCAATATTCGGTTGCCTTCATTAAAGGCATTATCAGTATAACTTGTTTTTTTACAAAATGCAAATACGTTAGTTCGTATTACTTTTCTCTAATTTTTTCGCTTCTTTTCTTCTCTTACGAAGCTCCCTGAAAAAATTCGTTAACAACGTACCACATTCTTCTTCTAGTACACCAGCCACCACTTCGCATTGATGATTAAAACGCTCATCGGTTAAAAGATTCATTAATGTACCTGCACATCCACCTTTCGGATCGCTCGCACCATATACAACCCTTTTTACGCGCGATAATACAATTCCACCTGCACACATTGGACAAGGTTCTAATGTTACATATAACGTTGCATCTTCTAAGCGCCATGTCCCTAATTTTTTGCACGCCTCATCAATAGCTAACAACTCAGCGTGAGCTATTGATCTTTGCTCAGTTTCCCTTAAATTATGAGCAACACTAATTACTTCACCATCTAACACTATAACTGCACCAATCGGTACTTCTTGTATTGCCTCTGCTTTTTTAGCCTCTTCTATTGCTAACTGCATAAAATAAATATCTTGATCGTGTTCCATACCATAGTCCTTTCATTACAAATAAAGTACACTTATTTCCATTTACTACACATGGGATAACTTTTACAAATTCAATCCACCCTAAGAAAAAAGAGAGGGGATTACATATGAAGAATACTGCCTTACTCATTATCGATATGATTAATGACTTTCAATTTTCACACGGACCCACCCTAGCCAAAAAATGCGAAATTATAACAAATCCTATTTTACAATTAAAGAAAACAATGAAATCCTTTGGCTACCCCATAATTTATATTAATGACCATTATCAACTTTGGAGATCTGATATTGACCAACTAATTACTCATTGTACAAATGAGTATAGTGAAAATATCATTCATAAGATTGCTCCAAATTCTGATGATTACATTTTTATTAAACCACATTACTCTGCTTTTTATGAAACACCTTTAAATTCTTTATTAGGCTATTTAAAAATAGAAAATCTAATATTAACAGGAGTCGCTGGGAATATATGTATCCTCTTTACAGCTAACGATGCTCATATGAGAAATTATACACTGTATGTACCACAGGACTGTATTGCCTCTAATCACGATCAGGATAACCTGCATGCTTTAAAAATAATGGAAGCCACATTAAAAGCAAATATAGTACCGTCATCTCAAATAAAAATTAATTAATACATATATCTATTTTCTAACTTTTTATATCAAATTAACCCGCTCGCTTCCCTCTTGTGCTACAATAATTCTGTTTTGTGTTTTTAGTAGTCACGGTAAATCACTGATTGAAAGGAGGAAACAGCGTGACCGGAGTACCATTTATCACGGTTGAAGGACCAATTGGTGTTGGAAAAACTTCACTTGCGAAGGAAATTTCAACTCACATGCAACTCCACTTACTAAAAGAGATTGTTGATGAAAATCCTTTTTTAGGAAAATTCTACGAAGACATCGACGAATGGAGTTTTCAAACAGAGATGTTCTTTCTTTGTAATAGATACAAACAACTAGAGGATATTAACATAAAGTATTTGGATCAAAGGAAGCCTGTAGTAGCAGATTATCATATATTCAAAAATTTAATTTTTGCATCCCGTACATTAAAAGATGCTCAATATGACAAGTACATGCAAATTTATCGTATCCTTACTCAAGATATGCCTGTACCGAATGTCATCGTTTATTTAACAGCGAGCCTAGAAACATTACAAAAACGAATTGGGATGCGCGGAAGAGAATTCGAAAAAAATATGGATCCAAATTATTTGCTACAGCTTACAAAAGATTACGAAACAGCAATGGATGCTTTCAAAAAGGACCATCCAGATATTCCAGTATTGAAGTTTAACGGAGACGATATGGATTTTGTAAGAAATCCTGATGATTTAAATGTCATCTTATCCACTCTTCAAAATACTCTCTTGAAGGAGTCGAAATAATAATGAATTTAAGGCAAAAATATGATATACCAAATGATGCAGTTATCACTATTGCTGGAACAGTAGGTGTCGGTAAATCAACTATGACAACTGCATTAGCTAACGCTTTAGGTTATCGTACATCTTTCGAAAAAGTAGATTCCAATCCATATTTGGACAAGTTCTATGCTGATTTCACACGCTGGAGCTTTCACTTACAAGTATATTTTTTAGCAGAACGATTTAAAGAACAAAAAAGAATTTTTGAATATGGTGGCGGTTTTGTCCAAGACCGTTCTATTTATGAGGACACTGGTATTTTTGCAAAAATGCATCACGAAAAGGGTACAATGACAGAAACTGATTATGAAACATACAAAGGTTTATTTGATGCTATGGTCATGACTCCTTACTTCCCACATCCAGACTTATTAATTTATTTAGAAGGTTCTTTCGATGATATTGTCGACCGTATCCAAGAACGAGGACGTCCAATGGAACAACAAACACCAATTGAGTATTGGAAAGAGATGCATGGACGTTACGAAAATTGGATTAATGACTTTAATTCATGCCCTGTTTTACGACTAAACATTAATGAATACGATATTTTAAAAGATGGCGATTCAATCGAACCTATCATTAAAAAAATTGGCCATTTTTTAAAACAAACACGTAAACTTGTAAAATAAAAAACCCGTGCATATGCACGGGTTTTCCTATTAAATTACTTCTTCTTTGTTGGAGCAATAATTTCACTCTCAGGTTTTCCAGCGTTAATACGCTGACGAACAGTACTTGTACTAATATCATATGTTTCAGCAATCTCTTTAACAGTCATTTCTTTCCCGTTAATTACTGCTGTTAATACTTTACCTGTACGTTTTGGAGCTGCTTCTTTCTTTACAGCTGGTTTTTCAACCTTTTTTGGTACCTCTACTTTACTCGCAACTTGTTTTACATCACAAGTACAACCACAAAGTTTACGGAATGTATCATCGCTTATAATGCGTGACACGTTTGCACCACTGTTTAAAATTCTATTGTTCTTACAGACAGGACATTGTACATAATATAAAGTTTTTCCATCTAAAGGAAACGTTTGTATAATAAGATCCATGTTGACTCCTTTCATATCTATGAAGATAATCATCGGAATATGAGTGTGTAATAAGGACAAAATCGCCTTACACCATACTTTATGATTGGTTTTAAAATAAAAACTCGTTACGTGTTGGTAACGAGTTCTCCAATCTCCACTTATATGCGCTGTTGTCAATTATATCTGGAGGAGGTAGAGGGATTCGAACCCCCGCGCGACTCTCGCCGCCTGTCGGTTTTCAAGACCGATCCCTTCAGCCAGACTTGGGTATACCTCCATATTGACATCAAATATAATATCAAAAGAAAAACAGTTAGTCAACCCTACTAAAATAAATTATGAGGAAAGGAAAATTTTACTTTCCCTCTCCTACATTATAGTAATGACAACGCTCATAATTACCAATCACTCATACCGATGAATGTTTAAATTTACTTAATAACTGTTTTTCCTCCCATATAAGGGCGAAGAACTTCTGGAATTATAATTGTACCATCTTCTTGCTGGTAGTTCTCTAAAATAGCTGCAACCGTACGTCCAATTGCAAGACCAGATCCATTTAATGTATGAACATGTTCTGGTTTTCCGTTTGGCTCACGACGGAAACGGATATTTGCACGTCTCGCTTGGAAAGCTTCAAAATTACTACAAGAAGAAATTTCACGATATGTGCCATAGCTTGGAATCCATACTTCAATATCGTATTTCTTCGCTGCTGTAAATCCTAAATCGCCTGTGCACATGCTCATAACGCGATATGGCAACTCTAATAATTGTAACACGCGTTCTGCATCATTTGTTAATTTTTCTAACTCTTCATAAGAATCTTCTGGTTTTACGAACTTCACAAGCTCTACTTTATTAAATTGATGTTGGCGAATTAAACCACGTGTATCGCGACCAGCAGAACCTGCTTCAGAACGGAAGCAAGAGCTAAATGCAGCATATCGTATCGGTAATTGCTCTTTACTTAAAATCTCATCACGATGCATATTCGTTACAGGTACTTCAGCTGTAGGGATTAAGAAATAATCTTCGCTTTCAATACGGAATGCATCTTCTTCAAACTTTGGAAGTTGCCCTGTTCCTGTCATACTTGCACGGTTTACCATATAAGGAGGTAATACTTCCTCATATCCATGCTCATCAGTATGAAGATCAAGCATGAAACTAATTAAAGCACGCTCTAATCTTGCACCAGCACCTTTGTAAAATACAAATCGGCTTCCTGTTACTTTCCCAGCACGTTCAAAATCTAAAATCCCTAAATCTGTAGCAAGATCCCAATGTGGTTTTGGCTCAAAAGTAAATTCTTTCACTTCTCCCCAATTACGTGCTACTACGTTATCATCTTCTGTTTCACCTACTGGAGCAGATTCATGAGGGATATTTGGGATAGATAGCATTAATCTCTCTAAATCTTCTTCAACTGTACGAAGCTCATTATCAAGATCTTTTACTTTTTCCCCAACTTCACGCATTTCTAGAATTAGAGCTTCCGCATCTTTCTTTTCACGCTTTAATACTGAAATTTGTTGAGATACTTCGTTACGTTTACTTTTTAGTTCTTCTGTTTGAACAAGTAGCTCTCTTCTTCTCGTATCAAGTTCCTCAAAGCGACCAAAATCTGTTAAATCTTCGCCTCTATGCTGTAATTTTGCTTTTACTTCTTCAAAATTCGTACGTAAAAATTTAATATCAAGCATTATATACTCCTCCTTTTATTTTATAAAACACAAAAAACTCCCGTCCCTATACAAAGGGACGGGAGTTAACCCGCGTTGCCACCCTAGTTGAAAGCATTGCCGCTTTCCTCTCAAGTAGAAATAACGGCTCTTCACCGGGAATGCTTACTAATCCAAAGATATTCCACATTCCATTCCAGGATGGATTCACAAACTGTTTCTATCGATTTCCACCAACCATCGACTCTCTATAAGAAACGACATCTGTTACTACTTCCTATCAACACGCTTATTTTATAAAATTGTTACCATCAATTTACTATAATCTTATACAAGTTGCAAGTTACTTATACAACTTTTTTCATTTTCGCTTCTTTTACCATTTCGACAAAGTATGCTGTGACACGATGATCATCCGTTAATTCCGGATGGAATGAAGCAGCTAAAAACTGATCTTGTCTTACCGCTACCATTCGATCGCCATGCTTAGAAAGTACTTCAACGTTATCGGCCACATCTACAACATATGGAGCACGGATAAATACACCAATAAAGTCTTCCCCCACACCTTTAATTGAAAGTGCGGCTTCAAAACTATCTTTTTGGCGTCCAAACGCATTGCGTTCAACTGTAATATCCATAGCACCAATATGTGCTTTTTCATAGCCAATAAGTGTTTTCGCAAGAAGAATCATACCTGCACATGTACCAAACATTGGTTTACCAGACTTCGCAAATGTACGAAGAGGCTCCATGAAAGCATACTTATCAATAAGACGGCGCATTGTTGTACTTTCACCGCCTGGTAAAATAAGACCATCAATTTCTTCAAGTTGTTCTATACGCTTTACAACCACAGCTTCTGCACCACTTGCTTCAACTGATTTTACATGCTCACGAACTGCACCTTGAAGACCTAGTACACCGATTTTCACCATTTTAAAGAATCTCCTTTAATTACCATCCACGCTCTTGCATGCGTTGTTCTGGTAATAACGTTGAAATTTCGATACCCTTCATTGCATTACCTAATCCTTTAGAAAGGCTTGCAATTAGTTCATAATCTTCATAGTGAGTCGTTGCTTCAACGATTGCACGTGCAAATTTCTCTGGGTTCTCTGATTTGAAGATACCAGATCCAACGAATACACCATCAGCACCAAGTTGCATCATTAACGCTGCATCTGCTGGTGTTGCTACACCACCTGCTGCAAAGTTTACAACTGGTAAGCGACCAAGGCGTTTAATTTCAAGTAGTACTTCATAAGGAGCACCAGTATTTTTTGCATATGTCATTAACTCATCTTCACGTAGACTTGCAACTTGACGGATTTCTGCATTGACTTGGCGCATATGACGCACTGCCTCTACAATGTTTCCTGTTCCTGGCTCACCTTTTGTACGAAGCATAGATGCACCTTCTGCAATACGACGTGCAGCTTCTCCGATATCACGGCAACCACATACAAACGGAACTGTGTAATCACGTTTATTTAAATGGTACACTTCATCAGCAGGAGTTAATACTTCACTCTCATCGATATAGTCTACCCCTAACGATTCTAATACACGTGCTTCTACAAGGTGACCGATACGGCATTTTGCCATAACCGGAATTGACACAGCACCCATAACTTCTTCAACAATTGTTGGATCTGCCATACGAGAAACGCCACCTGCTGCACGAATATCTGCAGGTACACGCTCTAATGCCATAACAGCAACTGCGCCTGCCTCTTCTGCAATCCTTGCTTGCTCAGCGTTAATTACGTCCATAATAACGCCGCCTTTTTGCATTTCTGCCATTCCACGTTTTACACGTTCTGTCCCTGTTACATTTGTCATGTACAAAAACCCCCCTAGGTGAATTGCTTTCCCCGTTAAAGAAGAAAATTAAGAATACTCTTACATTCTACCACTAACTATCTGATGCTTGTCCACTACTTTTTCATAAAGTCGGTATGAAAAACAGGAATAAGAAAAAGCTCCTACAATGAGGAGCTTTTAAAACCAACCTTTTACTGTATCAACAGCACTATTCCACATACCACTAAAGAAAGCACCAATTCCGCGCATAGAACGTGTAAACCAGCCTGCTTCTTCTACTTCAGATTTTGTTACAAGGTCTACTTGTAATGATTTTCCTGTTAAAAATCCAGGGTCATTACTATCTTTAGACGTTATAACCATTTGGCCAAGTGCAACTCCCTTTTTCATAGGTGCTTCTTGTCCCTTATTTCCTTCTTTAAATTCCGTTTTATAAACATCTTTACTTCCCTTTGGCACCGGAAGTGAAACGGCTTGCTTCGTTTGAACTGCTACATCTTTATCTTTCGCATTTTCAACTCTTACTGTTTCTTTTCCTTTGACCGAAGAACCTTTTTCATACATTTTCTTCATTTCAAAGTTAGCAAAGCCATAATCATATAATTTCTTCGTCTCATCAAATCTTGCCGTATGAGAATTTGTTTTAATAACTACAGAAATGAAACGCATACCATTTCTCTCGACCGTACCAGTGAAACAATCTCCTGCTTCTGGAGTTGATCCTGTTTTCAGGCCATCTACGCCTTCATATTCCTTAATTAAGCCTTTTGACATCCAGTTCCAGTTCGACATTTTAAAGTTCTCTTTTTCTGGACGGAAGAACTTTACCGGAATCTTTGCCGTATCTAATACTTTTGGATAATCTTTAAGTAGATGTTGTGCTAAAGTTGCAACATCCTTCGCAGACATTTTATTTTCTTCATCCGGCGTTGTACCTTCAGGATGCATTCCTTTTAAATCTTTGTTCGTTAAACCCGTAGAATTAACAAATTTATAATTTTTCAATCCTAGTTCTTTCGCTTTATCATTCATCATTTTTACGAAATCTACTTCTTTACCTGCAACTGCTTCTGCTAATGCAATTGTTGCACCATTTGCAGAAAAGATTGCCATTGCCTCGTATAACTCTTTTACTGTATAAAGGCCACCATTTTCTAATGCAACATTTGATAATGAAGCATCTTGTGAAATCTTATATGCATATTCAGAAACCTTAATTTTCTGATCCCACTTAAGTTTTCCTTTATCCACTGCTTCATGAACTAAATATTCACTCATCATCTTTGTCATACTAGCAATTGATAATAATTCATCTGCATTCTTTTGATATACAATTTTTCCAGAATTCGCTTCAACTAAAATCGCTGCACCTGCTTCAATGTTTAAAGCAGCTCCTGTTTCTGCTGATGCATTGCTATATGGCAACAACATGCTACAAGCTAGTGTAAGCATTGTTACTAACGCAATGAATCTTTTGCAAAACATACCTTTCACTTTTGCTACCCCCAATATCTATGTACTCACATAACCGTTATTCTAACATAATCAAAAAAAAATAGACAGAGATATCAAATCTCCGTCTATTTACATATAAGACATTATAATGAGTAGTTTGGAGCCTCTTTTGTAATCTGCACATGGTGAGGATGGCTTTCACGTAAACCAGCACCCGACATACGAATGAACTGCGCATTCTCACGTAAGAATTCTAAATCTTGTGCTCCGCAGTATCCCATACCTGCACGTAATCCACCAACTAATTGATGAACTGTATCTGCTAAAGGTCCTTTATATGGTACTCGTCCTTCAATACCTTCTGGAACAAGTTTTTTGTTTCCTTCTTGGAAGTAACGATCTTTACTTCCTTTTTCCATTGCTCCAACAGAACCCATTCCACGGTATACTTTAAATTGACGACCTTGGTAAATTTCAGTTTCTCCAGGGCTTTCAGCTACACCAGCAAACATACTACCTAACATAACAACGTGCGCTCCTGCCGCTAAAGCTTTAACCATATCACCAGAGTACTTAACACCGCCATCTGCAATAACTGGAATGCCGTGTTTACGAGCTTCAGTCGCACAATCATAAACTGCTGTTAATTGTGGTACACCAACGCCAGCTACAACGCGTGTTGTACAAATAGAACCTGGTCCGATACCAACTTTAACAACGTTTGCACCAGCTTCAATTAATGCTTTTGTTGCTTCAGCTGTAGCAACATTTCCAGCGATAATGTTTAATGATGGATATTTCGCACGAACTTCTTTTACTTTTTCAATAACACCGTGAGAATGTCCATGAGCTGTATCAAGTACAATTGCATCTACGCTTGCTTTTACTAATGCGTCAATACGAAGCATAGCATCCGCTGTTACACCAACTGCTGCTCCAACTAATAAGCGTCCTTGCTTATCTTTTGCAGAGTTCGGGAATTCAATTACTTTTTCAATATCTTTTATTGTAATAAGCCCTTGTAATACACCGTTATTATCAACAAGAGGGAGCTTTTCAATTTTATACTTTTGTAGGATCTTTTCAGCTTCTTCCAGTGTAGTACCAACTGGAGCTGTAATTAACTGTTCTTTTGTCATTACGTCAGAAATTTTGATTGAGTAGTCTTGGATGAAACGCATATCACGGTTTGTAATAATACCAACTAATTTTCGCTCATCTAAATTATTTACAACTGGCACACCTGAAATACGATATTTCCCCATAAGATGTTCTGCATCGTATACTTGATGTTCTGGAGTTAAAAAGAAAGGATCTGAAATAACGCCGCTTTCAGAGCGTTTTACCTTATCAACCTGCTCTGCTTGTTGTTCAATAGACATATTCTTATGAATAATTCCTAAACCGCCTTGGCGAGCCATTGCAATAGCCATGTCAGCTTCTGTTACTGTATCCATTCCTGCACTAATTAACGGGATGTTTAGCTGTAAGCTTTCAGATAAAACGGTTTTAACACTTACTTCTCTTGGTAATATATCTGACCTTGCTGGTACAAGTAATACATCATCAAAAGTCAAACCTTCTTTAACAAATTTAGATTCCCACATAATTGTTCCCCCCATGATACCAGAAATTATTATTAGTAGCTTATCAATTGGTTAAAATACTGTCAAGGACGTATATATATGTTAGAATTTTTAGACAATAAAAGGAGCGTAATATATGCATCAAACACATTGTACTTGGCAGCAATTAAGTTTCTTCTTTTCATCTCAAAATGTACAACATTATCTTGCCCGTTGTTATGAAAAATCCTCAATTCAAGATGCCGAAAAAAAAAGTTTTGAAAATTGTTATCCATTTATTTATTACTTAGAACACGGTAAAAATTATTATGAATTATATAAGACAGCTCCATTTTCCATTCAGCCAATGTTGTTGTTTTATGGGATTAGTCAACTGTTTAAGGCTTGCCTACTAACGATTGATCCGAACTATCCCGAATCAACAACCGTTTTAGCGCATGGAGTTACAACACGTAAAAGAAAAAAACAAGGGTATCAATTTTTAGAAGACGAGGTAAAAATACAGAAAAATGGATTGTTTTCTCATGCTGCAGAACAACTGTTTCACATGAAACACTTAGAAGCAGAAAAGTTTAACATGTTAGAACTAATGGGGAAAATTCCTGAGTTACAAAATTTATTTCGCTATAGCCAAAAAGGAACAACATTATATAAGATTGATTCACCAACTAAAAATGAACTCTCCTTTTCAGCCAACATACTAGATCGACTGCATATGACTAAAGAGCGGTTTTCTCGTTACATCGAAACAACTTGTAAGCATTTATCGATACAACATGCACCTGGGAAAACTAATGAGTCTACTATGCTTTTTACAGCACCTACTCAATCATGGAATCCTATGTATAGTACCCCTTTATACTACGAACATCTTACTGATACTTATTATTTACCACTTACGACCGATCCTAGAAATCCTAAGCCAGTATTACCTGAGCTCCTTGTTCATTACTTATTGCTCTATAATTTAAGCATGATCTCCAGATATGAAACAGATTGGTGGTATGACTTGCTTGGAAGTTACAGTTCTGAAGATTATCCATTCATTTATCAGTTTCTCAATATTTCGGCTCAAAAAATCCCTTATTATATTTCAGCATTTTTACTAACGGAATCCAGCCTATTTCATGGGAAATAAAAAAACACAAGTCAAAAGACTTGTGTTTTTAGTTGCTTGGCGACGTCCTACTCTCACAGGGACAAGGTCCCAACTACCATCGGCGCTAGAGAGCTTAACTTCCGTGTTCGGTATGGGAACGGGTGTGACCTCTCTGCCATCATCACCAAACTATGAAGGCATATTCCTTCAAAACTAGATAACATTGCTACATATTATATGGTTAAGTCCTCGATCTATTAGTATTCGTCAGCTCCACATGTCACCATGCTTCCACCTCGAACCTATCAACCTGATCATCTTTCAGGGATCTTACTAGCTTACGCTATGGGAAATCTCATCTTGAGGGGGGCTTCATGCTTAGATGCTTTCAGCACTTATCCCTTCCGCACATAGCTACCCAGCTATGCCCTTGGCAGAACAACTGGTACACCAGCGGTGCGTCCATCCCGGTCCTCTCGTACTAAGGACAGCTCCTCTCAAATTTCCTCGCCCACGACGGATAGGGACCGAACTGTCTCACGACGTTCTGAACCCAGCTCGCGTACCGCTTTAATGGGCGAACAGCCCAACCCTTGGGACCGACTACAGCCCCAGGATGCGATGAGCCGACATCGAGGTGCCAAACCTCCCCGTCGATGTGGACTCTTGGGGGAGATAAGCCTGTTATCCCCGGGGTAGCTTTTATCCGTTGAGCGATGGCCCTTCCATGCGGAACCACCGGATCACTAAGCCCGACTTTCGTCCCTGCTCGACTTGTAGGTCTCGCAGTCAAGCTCCCTTATGCCTTTGCACTCTACGAATGATTTCCAACCATTCCTGAGGGAACCTTTGGGCGCCTCCGTTACACTTTAGGAGGCGACCGCCCCAGTCAAACTGCCCACCTGACACTGTCTCCCGGGTCGATAAGACCCGTAGGTTAGAATTTCAATACAGTCAGGGCGGTATCCCACCAGCGCCTCCACCGAAGCTAGCGCTCCGGTTTCAATGGCTCCCGCCTATCCTGTACAAACTGTACCAAAATTCAATATCAGGCTACAGTAAAGCTCCACGGGGTCTTTCCGTCCTGTCGCGGGTAACCTGCATCTTCACAGGTACTATAATTTCACCGAGTCTCTGGTTGAGACAGTGCCCAAATCGTTACACCTTTCGTGCGGGTCGGAACTTACCCGACAAGGAATTTCGCTACCTTAGGACCGTTATAGTTACGGCCGCCGTTTACTGGGGCTTCAGTTCAGAGCTTCGCTTACGCTAACCCCTCTCCTTAACCTTCCAGCACCGGGCAGGTGTCAGCCCCTATACTTCGCCTTACGGCTTCGCAGAGACCTGTGTTTTTGCTAAACAGTCGCTTGGGCCTATTCACTGCGGCTTTCCGTTAAGAAAGCACCCCTTCTCCCGAAGTTACGGGGTCATTTTGCCGAGTTCCTTAACCAGAGTTCTCTCGCACACCTTAGGATTCTCTCCTCGCCTACCTGTGTCGGTTTGCGGTACAGGCACCTTTTATCTCGCTAGAAGCTTTTCTTGGCAGCGGGGAATCAAAGACTTCGCTCCATAAGGAGCTTCCCCATCACAGCTCAGCCTTCACGATAAGCGGATTTGCCTACTTATCAGCCTAACTGCTTGGACGTGCACAACCAATCGCACGCTTCTTCTATCCTTCTGCGTCCCTCCATTGCTCAAACGATAAAGAGGTGGTACAGGAATATCAACCTGTTGTCCATCGCCTACGCCTGTCGGCCTCGGCTTAGGTCCTGACTAACCCTGAGCGGACGAGCCTTCCTCAGGAAACCTTAGGCATTCGGTGGACGGGATTCTCACCCGTCTTTCGCTACTCATACCGGCATTCTCACTTCTAAGCGCTCCACCAGTCCTTCCGGTCTGACTTCACTGCACTTAGAACGCTCCCCTACCACTGATACCATTGGTATCAATTCGCAGCTTCGGTGGTGTATTTAGCCCCGGTACATTTTCGGCGCAGAGTCACTCGACTAGTGAGCTATTACGCACTCTTTAAATGGTGGCTGCTTCTAAGCCAACATCCTAGTTGTCTAAGCAACTCCACATCCTTTTCCACTTAATACACACTTTGGGACCTTAGCTGGCGATCTGGGCTGTTTCCCTCTTGACTACGGATCTTATCACTCGCAGTCTGACTCCTAAGGATAAGTCATTGGCATTCGGAGTTTGACTGAATTCGGTAATCCGATGAGGACCCCTAGTTCAATCAGTGCTCTACCTCCAAGACTCTTACACTTAAGGCTAGCCCTAAAGCTATTTCGGGGAGAACCAGCTATCTCCAGGTTCGATTGGAATTTCTCCGCTACCCACACCTCATCCCCGCACTTTTCAACGTGCGTGGGTTCGGGCCTCCATTCAGTGTTACCTGAACTTCACCCTGGACATGGGTAGATCACCTGGTTTCGGGTCTACGACCACGTACTAAACGCCCTATTCAGACTCGCTTTCGCTGCGGCTCCGTCTCTTCAACTTAACCTCGCACGGGATCGTAACTCGCCGGTTCATTCTACAAAAGGCACGCCATCACCCATTAACGGGCTCTGACTATTTGTAGGCACACGGTTTCAGGATCTCTTTCACTCCCCTTCCGGGGTGCTTTTCACCTTTCCCTCACGGTACTGGTTCACTATCGATCACTAGGGAGTATTTAGCCTTGGGAGATGGTCCTCCCAGATTCCGACGGAATTTCACGTGTTCCGCCGTACTCAGGATACATTCAAGAGAGAACGAAGTTTCGACTACGGGGTTGTTACCCTCTACGACGGACCTTTCCAGGTCGCTTCGTCTACCTCGTTCCTTTGTAACTCCGTATAGAATGTCCTACAACCCCAAGAGGCAAGCCTCTTGGTTTGGGCTAGATTCCGTTTCGCTCGCCGCTACTCAGGAAATCGCATTTGCTTTCTCTTCCTCCAGGTACTTAGATGTTTCAGTTCCCTGGGTCTGTCTTCCATACCCTATGTATTCAGGTAAGGATACCATACCATTACGTATAGTGGGTTTCCCCATTCGGAAATCTTCGGATCAAAGCTTACTTACAGCTCCCCGAAGCATATCGGCGTTAGTCCCGTCCTTCATCGACTCCTAGTGTCAAGGCATCCACCGTGCGCCCTTTCTAACTTAACCAAACTAAAATTAAAAAATATGAGCTACACTGTTATCTAGTTTTCAAAGAACATACATTT
>NZ_ALBR01000003.1:2500-46945 GCF_002081505.1 Bacillus sp. CDB3
TATCTACACCTAATAGGTTAATAATCGGTATACCTTTTGCTGTACGGCTATACTCTGGGATTTCATATCCTTTCGTACGGTATACTTTACCCTTATTAGTGAAGAATAAAATATGATCATGTGTAGAAGTAGTCAATAGATGCTCTACGAAATCATCATCATTCGTTCCCATTCCTTGCACACCACGCCCACCACGGTTCTGCGTTTTGTACGTAGAAGCTGGTAACCTCTTAATATAACCGTTATGAGTTAACGTAATTGCAATGTTTTGCTCTGGAATCAAATCTTCATCTTCAATAAATTCCATACCGCCAATTGTAATTTCCGTTCGTCTCTTATCATTGAAGCGCTCTTTTACTTCCGTTAATTCTTCACGAATAATCTCAAGAACTTTCTCTTCATCTGCTAAGATTGCTTGTAATTCAGCGATTAACTTCATTAACTCTTGATATTCTTGCTCAATTTTTTCACGTTCTAATCCTGTTAAACGTTGCAGACGCATATCTAAAATCGCTTGTGCTTGTTTCTCACTTAAACCGAAACGTTCCATTAAGCCTTGCTTTGCAATATCTGCTGTTTTCGAACTACGGATTAACGTAATAACTTCATCAAGATGATCTAGAGCAATTCGTAATCCTTCTAAAATATGAGCACGCGCCTCTGCTTTTTCTAATTCATAAGCAGTACGTCGACGAATTACTACCTTCTGATGCTCCAAGTAATGATATAAATTTTGTTTTAAATTCAATACTTGTGGCTCTCCATTTACAAGAGACAACATATTAATACCGAAACTTGTTTGAAGTGCTGTATGTTTATATAGATTATTTAATAGTACATTGGCATTGGCATCACGACGTACTTCCATAACAATACGCATACCGTTTCGATCTGACTCATCACGTAAATCCGTAATACCTTCAATTTTCTTATCACGAACTAATTCTGCAATTTTTTCAATTAATCGCGCCTTATTAACTTGATAAGGTAGTTCAGTTACGAGAATAGATTGTTTACCATTTGACTTCTCTTCAATTTCAACTTTAGCTCGAAGCATAATAGAGCCTCTACCGGTTTCATATGCTCTTCGAATCCCACTTCGTCCCAAAATTAAACCTGCTGTCGGAAAATCCGGTCCTGGAATAAACTCCATTAATTCCGCAATAGTAATTTCAGGATTATGGCTTAGTGCCAATACGCCATCAATTACTTCACCAAGTTGATGCGGCGGAATGTTTGTTGCCATACCAACTGCAATACCCGTCGTACCATTCACTAATAAATTAGGGAAACGCGCTGGCAATACAATTGGCTCTCTTTCAGAACCATCATAGTTATCTTGGTAATCAATCGTATTTTTTGAAATATCACGTATTAATTCCATAGAAATCTTAGACATTCTTGCTTCTGTATAACGCATTGCTGCTGCCGAATCACCATCAACAGAACCAAAGTTACCATGCCCATCAACAAGCATATAACGTTGACTGAAATCTTGCGCCATACGTACCATCGTTTCATAAACAGCTGCATCACCGTGCGGGTGATACTTACCGATTACTTCACCGACAATACGTGCTGATTTCTTATACGCTTTATCAGCTGTAATCCCTAAATCATTCATCGCATATAATACCCTACGATGCACAGGCTTTAATCCATCACGAACATCTGGTAATGCACGAGATACGATAACACTCATTGCATAATCTAAAAATGAGGTACGCATTTCATGACTAATATTAATTTCTCGAATTCGTGCTTGTTGTTGATTGTCTGACATTAACGAGCACCTCCTCTTACATTTCCGTTACACATACATTGATTTATATGTAGAAGACAGGAATACTTAGATTCCTGTCATTACTCATTTAAATATCAAGGTTTTTCACGTATTTTGCATTTTCTTGGATAAAGTTACGACGTGGCTCTACTTTATCTCCCATTAAGATTTCAAATGTTTCATCTGCTTCAATCGCATCTTGAAGAGAAACTTGAAGTAAAGAACGTACTTCTGGGTCCATTGTTGTCTCCCACAGCTGGGTTGGATTCATTTCTCCTAGACCTTTATAACGCTGAATTCCAGGCTTAGGTTGTGCCGGTAATTCAGCTAGTATTTTTTCAAGTTCTTTATCGTTGTAAGCATATTGAATTTTTTTACCTTGTTGTACTTTAAACAATGGCGGCTGCGCAATATAGATATAACCACACTCAATTATTTGACGCATATAACGATAGAAGAACGTTAATAATAGGGTACGAATATGTGCACCATCCACGTCGGCATCGGTCATAATGATAACCTTATGATAACGTGCCTTTTCAATATCGAAATCTCCACCAATGTTCGTACCAATAGCAGTAATGATTGTACGCACTTCATCGTTAGATAAAATTTTATCTAATCGCGCCTTTTCAACGTTAATAATTTTACCTTTAAGTGGTAAAATTGCTTGGAAGTGACGATCGCGCCCTTGTTTCGCTGATCCACCGGCAGAGTCACCCTCTACGATATAAATCTCACTAATTGCTGGATCTTTAGAAGAACAGTCTGCCAATTTCCCTGGTAAACTTGAAACTTCTAAAGCACTCTTTCGGCGAGTTAACTCACGAGCCTTTTTAGCTGCTACACGTGCACGCGCTGCCATAGTTCCTTTATCTACAATTTTACGTGCAACATTGGGATTTTCCAGTAAGAACTTTTCAAATGCCTCTGAGAATACTGACTCTGTAATTGTTCTCGCTTCACTATTTCCAAGTTTCGTCTTCGTTTGTCCTTCAAATTGTGGATTTGGATGTTTAATTGATACGATTGCCGTTAGACCTTCACGAACATCTTCACCAGTTAAATTACTATCCGCATCTTTTAAAATATTATTTTTACGACCATAATCGTTGATTACACGTGTTAGGGCAGTTTTAAATCCTACCTCATGTGTACCACCTTCATACGTATGAATATTATTTGTAAATGAGTAAATATGATTTGTATATCCTTCGTTATATTGAAGCGCAACTTCAACCTGAATGCCATCTTTTGAACCTTCTACATATACAGGTTCTTCATGAATTGGTTGTTTTGAACGATTTAAATGTTCAACATATGATTTAATTCCACCTTCATAGTGAAACTCTTTCTTTTGCTTATGTTCACGCTTATCTTCAATTGTCAATTTAATATTACGATTTAAAAATGCCAACTCACGCATACGAGTCGCTAACGTATCAAATTCATATTCTGTCGTCTCTTTAAAAATCTCTGGGTCCGGCTTAAAGCGAGTTATTGTTCCAGTTTTATCTGTATCACCGATGACTTTTAAATCCGCAACTGGAATACCTCTTTCATACTTTTGGTAATGGATTTTTCCATCACGATGTACAAATACTTCTAGTTCTGTTGATAAGGCATTTACAACAGATGCACCAACACCATGTAAACCACCAGAAACCTTATAACCGCCACCGCCAAATTTACCTCCGGCGTGAAGGACAGTCATGATAACTTCTACTGCAGGGCGTCCCATTTTTTCTTGTATACCAACTGGAATACCACGTCCATTATCCGTTACAAGAATACTATTATCTTCTTCAATACTAACGTTGATTTCATCGCAATACCCCGCTAAGGCTTCATCGATACTATTATCGACAATCTCCCATACAAGGTGGTGAAGTCCTTTTCCACTTGTAGTACCAATGTACATACCCGGACGTTTCCGAACTGCCTCTAGTCCTTCAAGTACCTGTATCTGACTTTCATCATATGCATTTTCTTGCATCTGCTTTTGTTCCATTGACACAAAGATCACCTACTTTTCCATTTAAACAGGGATTATGCCCTGTCCATTTCACAATCTACCGTGCCGTTCATTACATGAATTGTTTTCGCTTCTTTTAATGTTTCGTGTTCAATTCCGTCGACACTCGTCGTTGTCACAAATGTTTGCACTTTTCCTTGAATTGTATTTAACAGATGTGATTGACGATAATCATCCAATTCTGATAATACATCATCCAATAAAAGAATAGGATATTCCTTAACTTCTGAGTAAATCAATTCAATTTCAGCTAATTTTAGGGACAGTGCGGTCGTTCGTTGTTGTCCTTGCGAACCAAAGACTTGAACATTTTTACTATTAACGAAGAATTGTAAATCATCACGATGAGGACCAATTAAAGTTGTACCACGGAAAATTTCACGTTGTTTCACAGATTGAAAACTTTCATAGTATACTTCTTTTATTTTCGACAAATCCATTGATTCTGATACATCTAGGCTTGGTTTATAGACGATTTCTAGTTCCTCTAATCCCCTGCTTATCCCGCGATGTATCGGCGCAGCCCATTCTTGTAGTAAATGCAAAAACTCAAAACGTTTTCGCAATATTTTTGCACCATGCTCAATGAGTTGAAGTGTAAATACATCCAACATCGTTTCCTCATTTTTACTATTCCCTTGCATCTTTTTAAGCAAGTGATTTCGTTGCGTGAGCACTTTTTGATATTGGCTTAGTTCGTACAAATAAACGGGCGCTATTTGTCCTAGTTCCATATCTAAAAAGCGTCTTCTTACTTGAGGGCTTCCTTTTACAAGATTTAAATCTTCTGGGGCAAACATCACAACGTTCATTTCACCAATGTATTGGCTTAACTTTTGTTGTTCAAGTTGATTTAGCTTTGCCTTTTTACCTTTTTTGGAAATATTTAATTCTAAAGACAAAGAACTATTTCTTTTTTGTAATCTACCTTTGATTTGACCGTAATCCTCATCCCATCGAATAAGTTCACGATCATTAGAGGTTCTATGAGATTTCGCCATCGCTAATACGTAAATGGCCTCCATCAAATTTGTTTTCCCTTGTGCATTTTCACCAATAATTACATTGACCTTGTCCTCAAAGGAAAGCTCTAACTTTTCATAATTACGATAGTTTTTTAATTGTATTTCTGTAATAAACAAAGGGATCCCCCTTTATGCCTGAACTTGGAAAGTTCCACTTCCCGGAATTTCAATAATATCATTCGCATATAACTTGCGACCTCTTCTATTCTCAAGCTCTTGATTCACGTACACTTCATATTCTTGTAAGAACCATTTCACAGCCCCGCCCATATCAATTACATCGGCTAGCTTTAAAAATTGTCCTAGTGTAATGTATTCTGTTGAAATTTTAATACTTTTCATAAAAATCTCTCACTTTCTGAAAGTGTTCATTCTTTCATTGTACTAAATAAACTAGCATTAGGAAAGCAATACCCTAAAATCAAATAAGGGTCACTAGTACCTTTAAACTAGCAACCCTCAACCCTTACTTAGTAAGTACGTACCGGTAAAATTAATTGGATGATGGAATCATCATTTACTGTACGAATCAAAAACGGCCTCATCGCCCCAGTAAAGCTAATTTTAATTTCTGTACTATCTAAAGCTTTTAATGCGTCCATCATATATTTTGCACTAAAAGATATTTTTAATTCTTCTCCATCTACGTTTTCACATTGAACTTCTTCTACTACTTTTCCGATTTCTGGTGAATTTGAAGAAATCTCAAGCATTTGTTGTTCTAATGTCGATAATTTAACAACATTGTTACGTCCATCTCTTGCTAATAGCGAAGCACGATCAATTGCTTGTAAAAATTCTTTTGTATTCACAAAAATATCTGTCTTACTCTCGGCTGGAATTAAACGTGTTGTATCTGGATAGTTACCTTCTAACAATCTCGAGAAGAATAATAAATGTTTTGTACGGAATAATACTTGATACTCCGTAATAACGATATCTACCATTTCTTCAGATTCATCTAGGATTTTACTTAATTCATTTAAGCTCTTACCAGGAATAACGACATTGGCTTGAAATTCATCAGCAATATTATACCCTTCAATTTTTGCTTTACGAAGTGCTAGTCTGTGACTATCTGTTGCAATACAAGTTAACTCACTATTATATACTTTCCAGTTTACACCTGTCAAGATCGGTCTTGTTTCAGAAGTTGAAACTGCAAATACCGTTTGTCTAATCATATGTTTAAGTAAATCTGTTGGAATCTTAAATACATGATGTTCTTCAATCTGAGGTAGTAACGGATATTCAGCTGAATCTAAACCATTTAAATTAAACTCTGATTTTCCAGATTTTATTTTTGTCATAAAATGATTTTCCACAGAAATTTCAACAATTTCTTTAGGTAATTTTTTTACGATCTCACTAAAATATTTTGCTTGTAAAACAATACTTCCTGATTGTTCAATTTCAACAACCTCTTTTCCAGCATCTTCGACTGGGATAAATGATTCGATAGAGATATCTGCATCGCTACCTGTTAAAGTAACCCCTTCTTCAGTTGCTACAACTTTAATTCCTGTAAGAATTGGAATTGTTGTACGAGAAGAAACTGCCTTCATTACATCTTGTACACCTCTTACAAGATAGTCTTTTTGTATTGTAAAACGCATAACGAAAAACCTCCGGTAAGTATAAGATTTTATTTATTTAATAAAGATAAAAAAGTAGTAGTAATAGTAATAGGGCCTGTGGATATGTGGATAACCCCGTTTAAAGATGTAAAAACAGTCTATCTACATGTGGATAGACTGTGCGTAAAACAAGGTAAGTTATTCACACTATTCAGCTACTACTACTTTAAAATATCATTAATTTCTTCGACATGTTTTTGTAATTGAGTATCCGTTTTTAATAGCTTCGAAATTTTTTCGTGAGCATGGATTACTGTTGTATGATCGCGGCCACCAAATTCTTCACCTATTTTTGGTAAAGATGAGTCCGTAAGTTCGCGTGATAAATACATTGCAATTTGACGAGGGAATGCAACGGATTTTGTACGTTTTTTTGCTTTGAAATCTTCTAATTTTACTTGATAGACGCCCCCAACGGCCTTTTGAATATCAGAAATAGAAATAATTCTAGGTATAGAGTTTGGAATAATACCTTTAAGTGCTTCAGCTGCTAAATCAGCATTAATATCTTTATTAATTAAAGATGAATAAGCTACAACTCGAATAAGTGCACCTTCTAACTCACGAATGTTAGAATCAATTTGATTTGCAATATAAAGCATAACCTCATTTGGTATATCAAGGCCTTCTGCTTTTGCTTTTTTACGTAAAATTGCAATTCTAGTTTCTAAATCTGGTGGCGTAATATCCGTAATTAAACCCCATTCAAAGCGAGAACGAAGGCGATCTTCTAAAGTTGGGATTTCTTTTGGTGGTCTATCACTTGAAATCACAATTTGTTTACTTTCTTCATGTAACGCATTAAATGTATGGAAGAATTCTTCCTGTGTTTGTTCTTTTCCAGCAAGAAATTGAATATCATCTATCAATAAGACATCTACATTACGATATTTATTACGAAAATCGACAGCTTTATTATCACGAATTGAGTTAATGAATTCATTTGTGAATTTTTCAGATGATAAATATACAACTTTTGCATTCGGGTTGTGTTCAATTACATAATGCCCAATTGCGTGCATTAAATGTGTTTTTCCAAGTCCAACGCCCCCATAAATAAAGAGCGGATTATAAGCTTTAGCTGGCGCTTCAGCTACAGCTAAAGAAGCAGCATGTGCAAAACGATTACCAGAGCCAATAACAAATGTATCAAATGTATATTTTGGATTTAGCATGCTCTGTGGTAAATGAGTAGAATCATCTTGTGCTCGATTTTTTTTAATAGGAGGAAGATCTATATCCTCTTCCGCCTGACTTTGGGGAATAATAAAACGAATAGCTAGTTTTGCCCCTGTTAAATCATAAAGTGTTTCCGAAATGAGTTCTGAATAATGGGATTCTAGCCAGTCACGAGCAAATTCATTTGGAGCTGTAATAGTTAGTACATCTTTTTTCAAGTTATGAGCGGTTGTTGATTTTAACCATGTTTCATAACTTGGCTTACTTACCTTTTTTTCTAAGTCTTTCAAGGCACTATTCCATAAATCAGAGATATTTTCCAAAGGTGTCCCTCCTTTACAAAGATGGTAAAAGAATAAGGTTGCGCAACAATTGTACAACCCGTAAATATTTTAAATGCATATTTATACGAAACGTATTTTAAAATATAAAAACGTTGTTTGTATCCGAGATAGAGTTTTCGACAAAAAAACAAATGTGGACAACTATTTACCCACATGTGATTTAAACTGTCCACATGTTATGCACAAATTGTGGATAAAATAAAGATGTGGAAAACTTATTCAAAGTGAAAACACAACTATAATATCAAAAAACAGTAGCTATAGCAATGAATTTAAGAAAGTTATCCACAAAATCAATACCTTGTGGAATAAACTTGTCCACAACACGATATACTGTGTAAAAGTAAAAAAAGAGTTTGTGGATACAAAAAAAGAGAAAATATATTTATCCACAAGGAAATATAGGGGCTGTGAAAAAGTCTGTGAATAGGTTCAAAATGAATATTTGATGAAAATTTCAAGAACCATTGACATTTTCCTAGTTGATTTACTATAATTTATTAGACTGTCTTTAACAGATATTCCTCAGGGAGGTGTCATATAATGAAAAGAACTTACCAACCAAATAAACGTAAGCGCAGCAAAGTACATGGTTTCCGCAGCCGTATGAGCACAGCGAACGGACGTAAAGTGCTAGCAGCTCGTCGTCGTAAAGGAAGAAAAGTATTATCTGCGTAGACCACTGATCGTTCAGTGGTCTTTTTTTCTAATAATAATGAATTTCCGCTGATGAAATACAGGAGTGTCAATTGATATGAAGAAAAAAAATCGTATAAAAAAGAATGATGAATTTCAGGCTGTTTTCCAAAAAGGACAGTCGAATGCTAATCGTCAGTTTGTTGTATACCAATTAAATAAAGAAAAACAGCCATACTTTCGCATCGGCCTTTCCGTTAGTAAGAAAATAGGAAATGCAGTAGTTCGTAATCGAATCAAGCGTATGATTCGCCAAGCGATTATGGAATTAAAAGATGAGATAGATTCTGGAAAAGATTTTGTTATAATAGCAAGGAAGCCTTGTGCAGAGATGACATATGAAGAGTTAAAGAAAAGCTTAATTCATGTCTTTAAACGCTCTGGTATGAAAAGAATAAAAAAGTAGCGTAAGGAAATGAATTACACTATATACATACCGAAACAAGGAGGAGCAGGCTTTGAAAAAGAAAATAGGTTTAATAGCCATGGTTGTTGTGTTAATGGCAATTGCTACTGGTTGTAGTGAAACAAATCAGCCGATTACACCGAAAAGTACTGGGATTTGGAATGAATATTTCGTATACCCGCTTTCTCAGTTAATCACGTATTTTGCAAACTTATTTGGTAGTAATTACGGCTTAGCAATTGTGGTTACAACTCTTATTATTCGTTTTGCATTATTACCATTAATGATCAAACAAACGAAGAGTACGAAGGCAATGCAAGCGTTACAACCAGAAATGGTAAAATTAAAAGAGAAATATAGCTCAAAAGATCAAGCAACACAGCAAAAATTACAACAAGAAATGATGCAGTTATATCAAAAAAATGGTGTAAATCCATTAGCAGGATGTTTACCAATTTTTGTTCAGATGCCTATTTTATTCGCGTTTTATCATGCGATTATGAGAACATCAGAAATTAGTAAGCATACATTCTTATGGTTTGATTTAGGACAGGCAGATCCTTACTATATCCTTCCAATTGTTGCGGCTATTACGACTTTTATTCAGCAAAAACTTGCAATGGCAGGAACGGCTGGACAAAACCCGCAAATGGCAATGATGATTTGGCTTATGCCAATCATGATTTTAGTCTTTGCAATTAACTTCCCAGCAGCATTATCACTATACTGGGTAGTTGGTAACATCTTTGGTATTGCTCAAATGTATTTGATCAAAGGGCCTGAAATTAAGGCTAGTAAGGCAGGAGGATCAAGCAAGTGAGTATAATTACTGCTAAAGGACAAACAGTCGAGCTGGCAGTACAAGATGCTTTAAGACAATTAAATGTTTCAAAAGATCGAGTAGATATAAAGATTATTGATGAGGGTAAGAGGGGATTCCTAGGTTTATTTTGGAATCGCCCTGCTACAGTAGAAGTTGTAGTGAAGAAAGATCCCATCCAAGAGTGTGAAGAATATTTGGAAAATGTTATTCGCAATATGGGTGTGGAAGTTGAGATTAGAAAAGTTGTAAAAGGCCGCGAAGTGGAATTTACAATTTCTGGTGAAAACGTAGGTGTTTTGATTGGTAAAAGAGGAAACACCTTGAATTCTTTACAGTATTTAACAAAACTTGTGGCAAATCGTAATACGAAGCAATATATTGGCATCACACTAGATGCTGAAAATTATCGTAGTAAAAGAAAAAATACGTTAGAATTGCTTTCTTATCGACTAGCAAAACAAGCAGTAAGTACGAAAAAAAGAGTTATGTTGGAACCTATGCCATCTTTTGAACGAAAGATTATTCATCAAGCATTATCTAATCATCAAAATATCATTACAACTTCTGAAGGAAAAGAACCACATCGATATGTTGTAATATCTTCCAAGTGACCGGTTACTCAATTGAGTGCCGGTTTTTTTAAGGCGAAAATAGATGTGGATAACTAAAAAAACACTAAACTTATCCACTGTTAATAAGTTTAGTGTTTTTTACATGAGGACATAATAAAATGAGTTATTATTCTTTTGCAGATAGGTTCGTTATGGTATCCTAATAGTTTAGTGACGTAAAAAAATCATGTTGAAATAGAGATAAATAAGCAAGTGAGGTGAAAGGACATGGAATTTGATACAATTGCCGCAATTTCCACAGCTCTTGGGGAAGGTGCAATTGCCATTGTTCGAGTAAGTGGTGATGATGCGATTGAGAAAGTCGATCGCATTTTTAAAGGGAAAGATTTAACACAGGTTGATTCTCATACAATTCATTATGGTCATATTGTCGATTTAGATACAAATCAAGTAATTGAAGAAGTTATGGTATCGATTATGCGTGCACCTAGGACTTTTACGCGTGAAAATATAGTAGAAATCAACTGTCATGGTGGACTTGTTTCGGTAAATAAAGTATTACAACTTATTTTGGCACAAGGAGTACGTTTGGCAGAGCCTGGTGAATTTACGAAACGTGCTTTTTTAAATGGGCGTATTGATTTATCACAAGCGGAAGCTGTTATGGATTTAATCCGTGCAAAAACAGATCGTGCTATGAACGTGGCAATCAACCAAATGGAAGGGCGATTATCTAAATTAATTGGCCGCCTGCGTCAAGACATATTGGAAACGTTAGCCCATGTTGAGGTAAATATAGATTACCCAGAATATGATGATGTAGAAGAGATGACGCATAATATTTTAATTGAGAAAGCTACACATGTTCGTGCTGAAATTGCAAAAATATTAGAGACATCGAAGCAAGGAAAGATTTTACGTGAAGGAATTGCTACTGCGATTATTGGTAGACCTAACGTTGGAAAATCATCGCTATTAAATAGTCTCGTTCAGGAGAAAAAGGCAATCGTAACTGATATTGCAGGAACAACGAGAGATGTTATTGAAGAGTACGTTAATGTGCGCGGTGTACCACTTAAACTTATAGATACAGCTGGTATTCGTGAAACGGAAGATGTTGTTGAACGAATTGGTGTAGAGCGTTCAAAAGAAATGATGAGCCAAGCCGATTTAGTGTTAGTTGTAGTCAATTATAGTGAAGCTTTAACGAATGAAGATGAAGAACTATTCCATGCCGTACAAGGAAAAGACTTCATTATTATTGTCAATAAGACAGATTTACCGCAAGAAATTGATATGGAACGTGTTACAGAGCTAGCTGCAGGCAATCGTGTTATTACGACGTCTTTAATTGAGGAGCAAGGAATTGATGAGCTTGAAAAGGCGATAGCTGATTTATTCTTTGAAGGAGCAATTGATTCTGCAGATATGACATATGTTTCTAACACGAGACATATTGGATTATTAACACAAGCAGGAACGACAATTGGAGATGCAATTGAAGCGATAGAAAATGGTGTTCCAATCGATATGGTACAAATTGATTTAACAAGAACGTGGGAAATACTTGGTGAAATTACTGGTGATACCGTCCATGAAAGCCTAATTGACCAGTTATTCTCTCAGTTTTGTTTAGGAAAATAATAAAGCGAAGCAACGTTTTAGAAAGATAGAGATTATTAGGAGGAATAAACAATGGGATACAATGCCGGTTCATACGATGTCATAGTAATCGGTGCAGGTCATGCAGGATGTGAAGCTGGTCTTGCGGCAGCACGAATGGGCTCAAAAACCTTAATGTTAACAATTAACTTAGATATGGTAGCATTCATGCCATGTAACCCTTCTGTTGGTGGACCAGCAAAAGGGATTGTTGTTCGTGAAATTGATGCATTAGGCGGAGAAATGGGACGCAATATTGATAAGACACATATTCAAATGCGTATGTTAAATACGGGTAAAGGACCAGCTGTACGTGCGCTTCGTGCACAAGCTGATAAATTCTCTTACCAACATGAATTAAAGAAAACAATTGAAGAAACACCAAACTTAACGTTGTTCCAGGGAATGGTAGAGCGTTTAATCGTTGAAGATGGTGTATGTAAAGGGGTAATTACACAAGCTGGTGCTGAATACACAGCAAAAACAGTTGTAATTACAACTGGAACATTTTTACGCGGTGAGATTATTATGGGAGATTTAAAATATTCAAGCGGTCCAAATAATCAGCAACCATCTATTACTTTATCTGAACATTTAGAGGAACTTGGCTTTGATCTTGTTAGATTTAAAACAGGTACGCCTCCGCGTGTAAATAGTAATACGATTGATTACAGTAAAACAGAAATTCAGCCGGGTGATGACAAGCCACGAGCTTTCTCTTTTGAAACGACAAAATTTATTATGGATCAAATTCCATGTTGGTTGACGTATACAAGTACAGAAACACATCGTTTAATAGATGAAAACTTACATCGCTCAGCTATGTATTCTGGTATGATTAAAGGAACAGGGCCTAGATATTGCCCTTCAATTGAAGACAAGGTAGTTAGATTTAATGATAAACCACGTCATCAAATTTTCTTAGAGCCAGAAGGACGTAATACACAAGAGGTATATGTTCAAGGGTTATCGACAAGTTTACCAGAAGATGTGCAACGTGACATGCTTAGAACAATCCCTGGTCTAGAAAATGTTGAAATGATGCGTACAGGTTATGCAATTGAATATGATGCAATTGTACCAACTCAATTATGGCCGACACTTGAAACGAAAAAAATTAAAAATTTATATACAGCAGGACAAATTAACGGAACTTCTGGTTACGAAGAAGCAGCAGGACAAGGGCTTATGGCTGGAATTAATGCAGCGTGTCGTTCTTTAGGTAAAAAAGAAGTGATTTTAGGTCGTGCTGATGCTTATATTGGTGTCTTAATTGATGACCTTGTAACGAAAGGTACAAATGAACCATATCGTTTATTAACGTCTCGTGCAGAATATCGCCTATTATTACGCCACGATAATGCTGATCTTCGTTTAACTGAAGTTGGTCATGAAATTGGCTTAATTAAAGAAGATCGCTATGAGAGATTTACAAATAAAAAGTTACAAATTGAACAGGAAAAGGAACGTTTAGGGAGCATTATTATTAAACCACGTCCTGAAGTTCAAGAATTAATTCGTAGTATTGGCGGAAGTGAATTGAAAGATGGAATACGTGCAAGTGACTTATTACGTCGTCCAGAGATGACATATGAGCATATTCATCTTTTAGTACCAAGTGAAGTAGCATTAAGTGATGAAATTACGGAACAAGTTGAAATTCAGACTAAGTACGAAGGATACATTGAAAAATCTTTACAGCAAGTAGAGCGTATGAAGAAAATGGAAAACAAAAAAATTCCTGTGGATATTGATTATGATGCGATTTCTAGCCTTGCCTCAGAAGCGAGACAGAAATTGAAAGATGTTCGTCCACTTTCAATGGGGCAGGCTTCGCGTATTTCTGGCGTAAATCCAGCTGATGTTTCCATTTTGCTTGTGTATATTGAACAAGGAAAAATTGCACGAGTATCGAACCAATAAATAGTAAGGAGATATTGCTAGATGAACATAGAACAATTTCAATCTATGCTAGAAGAGAAGGGTATCACCCTCTCTTCTAGACAATTAGAGCAGTTCAAAATCTACTTTGAAACGTTAGTAGAGTGGAATGAAAAAATGAATTTAACAGCTATTACGGAGAAGGAAGAAGTATACTTAAAACACTTTTTTGATTCTATTACAGCTGCTTTTTATTATGATTTTTCGAAACCATTCTCTATTTGTGATGTTGGCGCAGGAGCTGGATTCCCAAGTATCCCGCTGAAAATCTGTTTCCCACATTTAAAAGTAACAATTGTAGATTCATTACAAAAACGTATTAATTTCTTAAATCACTTAGCGCAAAAATTAGAGTTAAGTGATGTTGCCTTTTGTCATGATCGTGCTGAAACATTTGGGAAAAAAGAAGGTGTACGTGAATCATACGATATTGTAATGGCACGTGCAGTTGCGCGTCTTTCTGTATTAAGTGAGCTATGTTTACCACTTGTAAAAGTTGGAGGAACATTTATTGCAATGAAAGGTGCTGCAGCGAACGAAGAAATTGAAAATGGTAAGTATGCTTTAGAGGTGCTAGGCGGGGAATTAAAAGAAATGTCTACGTTCCAATTACCGTTTGAGGAAAGTGAACGTAATATTTTATTAATCGAGAAAAAGCGCAAGACACCAAAGAAATATCCACGCAAACCGGGAACACCCAATAAATTACCTATTGAAAAATAAATCTTATTAGACGTAAGTTTGAATTATATAAATGAAAACGTAAATGTTTCATAGGAAACATTTTATGGAGAATAGTCAATAGGCCTAAAAGGTGGTGGAATATGTATGAAAAATACGTTTTCTCGTTTATTTGGCTTTGGAGATAAAGAGAGCGAATTCGAATTACAAGAGGAAAGCCATGAAGAAATAGATAAAAAGGTATATGAGGAAATACAAGAAATCCCGATAGTAAATATTACCCCTAACCGTTATCAACCACGAACAGTTTTCGATGATGCACGAATCGAGGAATTAGCATTAACGATTCGTACTCACGGGCTTATCCAGCCGATTGTCGTGAGGCAATATGAGGACGATAAGTACGAGATTATTGCTGGAGAAAGGCGTTTCCGCGCAGCAACGAAGTTAGGGTGGGAAAAGGTTCCTGCAATTATAAAGAACTTAAATGATACAGAGACAGCTTCTGTAGCGCTAATTGAAAATTTGCAACGTGAGGAATTAACAGCAATCGAGGAAGCTGTGGCATATCAAAAGCTGATTGAGTTACATAATTTAACACAAGAAGCACTGGCACAACGACTTGGAAAAGGGCAATCCACAATCGCAAATAAGTTGCGATTGTTAAAGTTGCCTGAAGAAATAAAAAGTGCGTTATTAGAAAAAAGTATTACAGAACGTCACGCTCGCGCTCTCATTCCTTTAAAAAATGAGGAATTACAACTGAAGGTTTTACAGGAAATTGTGGAAAAACAACTGAATGTAAAACAAACAGAAGAACGAATTGCAAAATTACTAGAGGAAGCAAAACCGAAGCGTAAAGCAAAGCAAAAAGCAGTAAGTAGAGATACGAGAATTGCTATGAATACAATTAGGCAGTCATTACAAATGGTTGCTAATAGTGGTTTAAATGTTAATTCTGAGGAAGAAGAATTTGATGAGTACTATCAAATTACGATTAAAATTCCGAAGAAAAAATAATAATGGTGTGTTAGAGACCTTATCCTATTGGAGAGGTCTCTTTTACTATATTTTCTTGTTAATGAAGAAGGAGTTTAGAAATAAATTTTGAAGTTTAATAAGGACGTAAAAGAAAAGCTTTTATTTCATGTTACAATAAACGTAATTGTTACTAGAATAAGATAGAAAGGTTGAAAGTAGGTGACATCATGGGAAAAATCATTGCTATTGCTAATCAAAAAGGTGGTGTTGGAAAAACAACAACATCTGTTAATTTAGGGGCTGGATTGGCACAAGTAGGTAAAAAGGTCCTTCTCGTAGACATTGATGCTCAAGGAAATGCCACGACTGGTGTGGGAATTGAAAAATCCGAATTAGATCAATGTATTTATAATGTTCTGGTGGAAGATGCAGATGTTCAAGGAGTTATACGGAAAACCGCAACTGAAAACTTAGATGTTCTACCCGCTACAATTCAATTGGCCGGTGCTGAAATTGAATTGGTACCGACTATTTCCCGGGAAGTACGTTTGCAAAGGGCATTACAGCCAATTCGTGATGAATATGATTATATTATTATCGACTGTCCCCCATCCTTAGGGTTATTAACGATTAATGCATTAACAGCAGCAGATTCAGTTATTATTCCTGTCCAGTGTGAATATTACGCACTAGAAGGATTAAGTCAGCTATTAAATACAGTTCGACTTGTGCAAAAACATTTAAATAAAAATTTAGCAATCCAAGGTGTATTGTTAACGATGTTGGATGCCCGTACAAATTTAGGGATTCAAGTTATAGATGAGGTAAAAAAATACTTTAGGGATAAAGTATATCGTTCGATTATTCCTCGAAATGTGCGCTTAAGTGAGGCGCCAAGTCATGGGAAACCGATTATGCAGTATGACGCTAAATCAAGAGGAGCAGAAGTATATATAGATTTAGCAGAGGAAGTGATTGCAGGTGGCTAAAGGATTAGGAAGAGGGATTAATGTGTTTTTTCCTGATTTGGATGTGAAGGAAGAAGAAACAATTCAGGAGATTATAGTAACTGAATTAAGGCCGAATCCATATCAACCACGTAAGCATTTCAATAAAGAAGCAATTCAGGAATTGGCGGCTTCTATTAAAGAACATGGCATATTGCAACCATTAATCGCTAGAAAGAGTATTAAGGGATATGAAATTGTTGCAGGTGAAAGAAGATATCGTGCCGCTAAAGAGGCTGGACTTGAAAAGGTGCCTGCTGTTGTAAGGCAATTAAACGAGCAGCAAATGATGGAATTTGCTTTGCTTGAAAACTTACAACGAGAAGATTTAAATCCTATGGAAGAGGCAATGGCATATCAGATGTTAATGAATGAGCTAAATGTAACGCAAGAACAATTAGCGAAACGTCTTGGTAAAAGCAGACCTTACATTGCAAATTATACTCGGTTATTAAGCCTCCCTTCGTTCGTACAAGATATGATTGCAAATGGTCAACTTTCAATGGCTCACGGTAGAACCTTACTTACGATAAAAGATGAAGAACAGCTGAAGTCTTTATTGAAACGGATCGAAAAAGAAGGATTAAATGTTCGCCAATTAGAAAAAATTGTCCAGGAGATTAATCAAAGCGTTTCACGTGAAACAAAACAGATAAAAAAAGAGCGAAATATATTCTTCGTAGAGCGCGAAACGTTCTTAAGAGAAAAGTTTGGTACAGATGTAAAAATTAAAGAAACAAAAAAAGAAAAAGGTAAAATTGAAATTGAATTTTTCAATAAAGAAGATTTAAATCGTATTTTAGAATTATTATCACAGAAAAACTAAAAAGCAAACCATCTTATTATTTAGAGATGGTTTGCTTTTTTTTAACGCAGATAATTTTTGGTCCGTTTCTTTGATACTTTGTGCGATTACATCAGCCATTTTCATAACTAAACTTAACCTTGTATTTTGAAGAACGAAAAACTCCATAAAACCATTTAGATTGACGATGCCATGTATATGCAAATCACCAACTGCAGGTAATTTCTTATTCATCGCAGCTCCAGGTTTACTAGGTCCCTTTCCAGTAGTGATTGAACCGATACTTTGAGATTTTCCTAAGCATGCATCAACAGCAATTATAAAAGAAGTAGGATTACCTTTCTGTATATTCTGAATTTTCTCTTCTAAATTTAACGCATGTATTGGTTCATCTAGTGTGCCGAATACTTGGAAGTTTTTAATTTCTACTTGTTCCAGTTTTGTACCGACTAATGGACCGAGTGCGTCACCGGTGGAACGATCCGTCCCAATACAAACGAGAATAAGTGGTGTATTAGTTCTAATAGGGATATGGGAAAGTAGGAAATTACTGATTGTCTCGGAGGCTTCTAAGTCTTGGTGCATAACATTTTGAGTTTCTTTTTCAAAAAAAGGTAAGCGAAAACTTCCAATATTCATGAAGCATCCATCCTTTTAATAAATTTTTAAAATACGTTATATGGTGAGTAAAATGAAAGACTATAAGTGCATATTTTTGCAAAGTGTTAATAAAAACGGAAATAATAGTACTAGTATATATATATTCGCTCCATTTTATACCTGAATGGAAGTTAAGGAATGGAATTAAAGTCATAAAATTATTTCAGAAATCAAAGAGACTTCTGATACAATGAGAAGGATAACTAAAAAGAAATTTTAGCTGGAGAGGTAGAGGTACATGGATTTAGCGTTGAAATGGTTTGAGTCCATTGATTGGGCGAATATAGGTGTGAAATCACTACAAATAGTCGTTATTTTAATACTTGGTGCAATCATTGTGCGAGTTGCAAGGGCAATTGTACGAAATGCGTTTCGCATGGGAAGTCGTTCGCCAATTCAAATTTCAGAACGTCGTACAGTTACAGTAGCGAAGTTACTTGAAAATATTGTGGCATACGTTGTTATGTTTATTATGTTGATTGCGATTTTAGGCGTGTTCAATATTAATGCATCAGGTCTATTAGCTGGTGCCGGGGTCATTGGTTTAGCAGTCGGATTTGGTGCTCAAAGTTTAGTGAAAGATGTCATTACAGGACTATTTATTTTGCTAGAAGATCAGTTTTCCGTTGGTGACTATGTAAGAATTGGTCAGTTTGAGGGAGTTGTTTTAGAAATTGGACTTCGTACAACGAAACTAAAGAGTTGGACAGGGGAAATTCATACTTTACCAAACGGAAGTATTATTCAAGTTACTAATTTTTCAGTTAGTAATAGTGTAGCATTCGTTGATGTATCTATTTCGTATGAGGCCGATATAGCAAAAGCGGAGCAAGTAATTGAAGATTTATTAGTAGAATTACCTGCAAAGTACGAGAAGATGGTAACAACGCCTCAATTGTTAGGTGTACAAACATTAGCTGCATCAGAAGTTATATTACGTGTTATTGCTGAAGTGGAGCCGATGCAACATGCAGTTATTGCAAGAGCTCTTCGTAAAGAGATTAAAACTCGTCTGGATTTACATGGAATTGAAATTCCATATCCACGTATGGTTTTATATAATCGTGAAGAATTGGTTAGTGGAAAAGCAATTTAGTATGGAGAGGGGTTTGGAGAGTGGAGCAAAAGCAATATAACTTGTACGATGTTGTGGAAATGAAGAAAGCCCACCCATGTGGTGAGAATCGTTGGAAAATTATTCGTATGGGAATGGATATCCGCATTAAGTGCGAGGGATGTGACCATTCAGTGATGATTCCTCGAAGAGAGTTCGATCGTAAGGTGAAAAAAATACTTGTGAAGCATGAAGAATAGAGAGAAAGTAACAGTTGCAGTGGGCAATTGTTACTTTTTTTCATTTGGAGGAAACTTGTCATTTTTTTCGTTACTATCTATAATGATGAAAGATTGAGACATAGGAGTGAAAAATATGGGATTAACGGCTGGGATTGTTGGATTACCTAACGTAGGAAAGTCCACTTTATTTAATGCAATTACACAAGCAGGAGCAGAATCTGCGAACTATCCATTCTGTACAATTGACCCAAACGTAGGGATTGTAGAAGTACCAGATGAGCGTTTAAATAAATTAACGGAATTAGTAGAACCGAAAAAAACTGTTCCAACTGTATTCGAATTTACTGATATTGCAGGTATCGTAAAAGGTGCAAGTAAAGGTGAAGGATTAGGAAATAAATTCTTATCTCACATTCGCCAAGTAGATGCAATTTGCCAAGTTGTTCGTTGTTTTGAAGATGAAAATATTACGCACGTTTCAGGAAAAGTAGATCCAATTGATGATATTGAAACAATCAACTTAGAGCTAATCTTAGCAGACTTAGAGTCTGTTGATAAACGTATCGAGCGTGTTGCGAAGTTAGCAAGACAAAAAGATAAAGAAGCTGTATATGAGCATGAAATTTTAGTTCGTTTAAAAGAAGCTTTTGAAGAGGGAAAACCAGCTCGTACTGTTGAATTTACAGAAGAGCAAATGAAGATTGTTAAAGGCCTTCATTTACTTACAACGAAAGAAATGCTATACGTAGCCAACGTAAGTGAAGATGATATTATGGATCCTTCTGAAAATAAATACGTACAAATGGTAAAAGAATTTGCTGCAAATGAAAATTCTCAAGTAATCGTTGTATGTGCAAAAATTGAAGAAGAAATCGCTGAGCTAGACGAGGAAGAGAAAAAAGTATTCCTTGAAGAACTAGGCATTGAAGAATCTGGTTTAGATCAATTAATTCGTGCTGCATATGATTTATTAGGACTTGCTACTTACTTCACAGCTGGTGTGCAAGAAGTGCGTGCATGGACGTTTAAACAAGGTATGAAAGCACCACAATGTGCTGGCGTAATTCATACAGACTTTGAGCGTGGATTTATTCGCGCAGAAACAGTTTCTTATGATGATTTAATGACAAACGGTTCTATGACAGCTGCAAAAGAAGCTGGAAAAGTACGTTTAGAAGGAAAAGAGTATATCGTAAAAGACGGAGATGTTATGCACTTCCGCTTTAACGTTTAATTTAATATTTCCTAGGAAAAATAAAGATATGAACTTGGCAAATATATTATGTGTTTGCCAAGTTTTTTACGTATTGGTGAGTTGATTCATATAACTTACTATGATATAATCTAAACTCGTGAGTAATTACTATAAATTAATTGCTCCTTGCCCATTATGGGCCGTTTAGACCAAAAGGAGGTGAAAGTGTAATGAGAAAGTACGAAATTATGTACATCATTCGTCCTGGCGTTGAAGAAGAAGCTCAAAAAGCTTTAGTTGAACGTTTTGCAGGTGTTTTAACAAACAATGGTGCAGAAATCATTAACACGAAAGAGTGGGGTAAGCGTCGTTTAGCTTACGAAATCAACGACTTACGTGAAGGTTTCTACATGATCTTAAACGTGAACTCTAACTCAGAGGCGATTAACGAATTCGATCGTTTAGCTAAGATCAACGAAGATATCCTTCGTCATATCGTTGTTAAAGAAGAAGAAAAATAATTGATATATAAGGGAGAGTGGTTCGATTGATGAATCGTGTTATCCTCGTTGGTCGTTTAACTAAGGACCCTGACTTACGTTACACGCCCAATGGTGTTGCAGTAGCTACTTTTACGTTAGCTGTGAATCGCGCATTTGCGAATCAACAAGGTGAGCGTGAAGCTGACTTTATTAATTGTGTAATATGGCGTAAACAAGCAGAAAACGTGGCAAATTATTTGAAAAAAGGTAGCTTAGCAGGCGTAGACGGACGTCTTCAAACTCGTAATTACGATGGACAAGATGGTAAACGTGTATATGTAACAGAAGTTCTTGCGGAGAGCGTACAATTTTTAGAGCCGCGTAATGGCGGTGGGGAGCAACGTGGTTCATTCAATCAGCAACCATCAGGAGCTGGTTTCGGTAACCAAAGCTCTAACCCATTTGGTCAATCTAGTAATTCAGGCAACCAAGGTAATCAAGGTAACTCTGGATTTACGAAGAATGACGATCCATTTTCGAATGTTGGTCAACCGATTGACATTTCGGACGACGATTTACCATTTTAATGGTATGAATCGGCTATTTTTAACAAAGAATGGAGGGAATAGACATGGCAGGACGCAAAGGTGGACGTGCGAAGCGTCGTAAGGTGTGTTTCTTCACATCTAACGGCATCACTCGCATTGACTATAAAGATGTTGATTTATTAAAACGTTTCGTTTCTGAGCGTGGTAAAATTTTACCTCGTCGTGTAACAGGAACAAGCGCGAAATACCAACGCAAACTTACAGTTGCAATTAAACGTGCTCGTCAAATGGCACTTTTACCATATGTTGGTGAATAATAGCGTATGAAATGCACAGTAGAGTCGGACTCTACTGTGCATTTTGCTATGCTTTTCTTTTTGAAAGAGAGGTTAGATGATGAAAAGTACGAAATTTATTACTGAGGGTGCAGCATTATTGGCAATATATTCAATTTTATTGCTTATATCTATGTATGTTCCGATTTTAGGCACAGTTGCAATATTTGCGTTGCCGTTACCATTTATATTATTAACAGTAAGACATAAACTATCTAATGTGCTCGTAATTTTTGTAGCGGCGCTTTTTGTTACAGTTATCGTGAGTCAACCGATTAGTCTCATAAAGACAGTGATGTTTGGATTAATAGGTGTTGTATTAGGATATATGTATAAAAAAGGGAAAAAACCAGTGGAGATATTGATAGCTGGAACACTTGCATATTTAATTGGTATGATGTTCATTTATGTGGGAAGTATAAAGTTCTTTAACATAGATTTAATGAAGCAAATGCAAAATATGTTTAGTGAAAGCATCGCGCAAAGTGAAAAAATAGCAAATGCGGCTGGTATGCCAGTTAGTAAAGAACAAAAAGAGTTATTTGCACAAATGAATGATATATTACAAACGTTATTTCCAAGTATACTTGTGCTAGTTTCTGTATGTTTTTCTTGGATCACAGTGATAATATCAGGTAGTGTTTTGAGAAAGTTAAAGTACGACGCGACACCTTGGCCTAAATTTAAAGATATACAATTGCCAAAGAGTATTGTCTGGTATTACGTCATATTTATTTTGCTATCAACTTTCATGAAAGTTGAACCAACATCATATTTGCATATGGTATTTTCTAATCTATATGTAATCTTTGCCTTGCTACTTGTATTGCAAGGATTAACGTTTATCACTTTTTTAGCACACAAAAAAGGTTTTACGAAAGGCGTTCCTATTATTAGTTTTATCGTATGTATGTTTATTCCAATGCTGTTTCCTCTTGTGACAATCTTAGGTATAATTGATTTAGGGATTTCATTGCGTTCTAAAATGCAATGAAAAACAAAGGGGTAAAATAGCATTTTTATGCTATTTTAAGGTGTTTAATCTGTTTAACTAACTAGAAATCAAGTTGGTTTTACGTTATAGGAGTTGTATACATGCCTGAATTTTATAAGAAACAGTGGTTTTTATATCCTGTTTACGTATTGGCATTTTTTGTTTTGGTGCTAATCTCGATTCTTTGTTATTTTCACTTAATTATGGGGATAGCCGCCTTTTTTATTTTTAGCATCGTGTTCTTTTTAGTTATACGATTCGAACTTAACTTTCAAAGGAATTTTGAAAAGTATACGACAGATATGATTACTAGGGTAAAAAAAGTGAGTAACGAAGCATTCAACCAGATGCCAATCGGTATATTGTTATACAATAAAGAGTATGGGATTGATTGGGCAAATCCTTACTTGTCTTCATGTTTGGGGCAACACGCATTAGCTGGGTGGCATCTGTACGATGTATCAGAAACATTACTCCTTTTTATTAAAGGAGAGACTTCGGACGATATAGTATCTTTAAATAGTCGAAAGTTCCGTGTTTTCGTAAGGAAAGAAGAAAAACTAATTTATTTTTTTGATGTAACTGAGCAAACAGAGATTGAAAAAATGTATGAGGATCAGCGTACGGTTTTAGCCGTTATTTATTTAGATAATTATGATGAAGTTACACAAGGATTAGATGATCAATTACGTACGAATATAACAAGCCTTGTCACGTCACGTCTAAATGAATGGGCTGTTAAGTATGGCGCTTATTTAAAACGTGCATCTTCAGAGAGGTTCTTCGTTGTACTAAATGAAAGTATTTTAGCGCAAATGGAGAAAGGTAAGTTTAGCATTTTAGATCAAGTGCGTGAAGAAACATCCAAAAGGAATATACCACTTACATTAAGTGTAGGTGTCGGGTCAGGTGATATGCCTTTATCAGAGCTTGGAGCGATGGCTCAATCTGGTTTAGACCTTGCGCTTGGACGTGGTGGAGATCAAGTAGCTATTAAACAAGCGACAGGTAAAGTTAAATTTTACGGCGGTAAAACGAATCCGGTCGAAAAGCGTACTCGTGTACGTGCTAGAGTTATTTCGCATGCGTTAAAGGATTTAGTATTAGAAAGCAGTAATGTCATTATAATGGGGCATAGAGCTCCTGATATGGATGCGATTGGTGCAGCGATTGGTATTTTAAAGGTAGCGCAATTAAATGAGCGCAAAGGATATATTGTATTAGACGAAAATGATTCGGATAAAGGAATCAAACGTTTGATGGATAAAGTGAAACAAAATGAAGAGTTATGGTCACACTTTATTACACCAGGGCAAGCGATGGAATTTGCAAATGATGATTCATTACTTGTTGTTGTTGATACGCATAAACCTTCGATGGTGATGGAGGAAAAACTGCTACATAAGATTGAAAATGTAGTGGTTATTGACCATCATCGCCGCGGGGAAGATTTCATTGAAGATCCATTGCTTGTTTATATGGAACCGTATGCTTCTTCAACAGCAGAGCTTGTGACAGAATTACTTGAGTATCAACCGAAAAATTTAAAGATGACAATGTTAGAAGCGACGGCATTGTTAGCTGGTATTATTGTTGATACGAAAAGTTTTACATTCCGTACAGGCGCTCGCACATTTGATGCAGCTTCTTATTTACGCTCGCATGGTGCAGACACTGTACTTGTACAAGAGCTTTTAAAAGAAGACATGAATCAGTATTTACGAGTTGCAAAAGCGATTAAAAATGCGTACATTTATAAAAATGGAATTGCGATTGCTAAAGTTGATAGTGATGATTATTATGATCAGGTGCTTATTGCACAATCAGCGGATACGTTATTGACGATGACAGGTATCATTGCATCATTTGTTATTGCAAAACGTGGAGAGAATTTCATTGGAATTAGCGGTAGGTCTTTAGGTGAATTGAATGTACAGCTAATCATGGAGAATTTAGGAGGTGGCGGGCATTTGACAAATGCAGCCACACAAATGAAAAATGTTACAGTAGATGAAGCTGAGGAGAAGCTTCAATTTGTAATTGATGACTATTTACAGGGAGGCACACAATCATGAAAGTAATTTTTCTAAAAGACGTAAAAGGTAAAGGGAAAAAAGGAGAAATAAAAAACGTACCAGACGGTTATGCAAATAATTTCTTATTAAAACAAGGATTAGCTGCCGAAGCAACAAACAGCAGTATGAAAACTTTAGAAGCTCAAAAGCGTAAAGAAGAAAAAGATGCAGCTGCAGAGCTTGAGAATGCAAAAGAGCTGAAAGAAACTTTAGAGAATTTAACTGTGGAACTGAAGGCAAAATCTGGAGAAGGTGGCCGTTTATTTGGTTCTATCACAAGCAAACAAATCGTAGACGCAATGCAAAAATCACACAAAATCAAACTTGATAAACGTAAATTTGAAATGGATGATGCAATCCGTGCATTAGGCTATACAAATGTGACTGTGAAATTGCATCCGCAAGTAACAGCAAAAGTAAAAGTTCATGTTAGTGAACAATAAAAATAAATTAAATAAGGAGGATTGCGCATGAGTGATGTAATGGCTGATCGTACCCCTCCGCATAATATAGAAGCTGAGCAGGCAGTCTTAGGTGCCATATTAATTGATCAGGATGCGTTAACGTCAGCATCGGAACTATTGGTACCTGACTCATTTTATCGAACGAAACATCAAAAGATTTTTGAAGTCATGCTTGGGTTGTCTGATAAGGGAGAACCAATTGACTTAGTAATAATGACATCAGCGATGGCTGATCAAGGATTACTAGAAGAAGTTGGTGGGGTTTCTTATCTAGCAGAGTTAGCAGAAGTTGTTCCAACAGCTGCTAACGTAGAATATTATGCACGCATCATCGCTGAAAAGGCGCTTTTACGTCGTTTAATTCGAACGGCGACTCATATTGTATCGGATGGATACGAGAGAGAAGATGATGTGGACGGCCTTTTAAATGAGGCTGAGAAAAAAATATTAGAAGTATCTCATCAAACAAATGCAAAAGCATTTCAAAACATTAAAGATGTTCTTGTAGATGCTTATGATAAAATTGAACTTTTGCATAATCAAAAAGGTGAAGTTACGGGAATACCAACTGGATTTACTGAATTAGATAAGATGACCGCAGGTTTCCAGCGAAATGATTTAATCATTGTGGCGGCACGTCCATCGGTAGGGAAAACTGCATTTTCATTAAATATCGCACAAAACGTAGCGACAAAAACGGATGAAAATGTAGCGATCTTCAGTCTAGAGATGGGCTCTGATCAGCTTGTTATGCGTATGCTTTGTGCAGAAGGAAATATTGATGCACAAAGACTTCGTACCGGTTCATTAACTTCTGATGATTGGGCAAAATTAACGATGGCGATGGGTAGCCTTTCTAATGCTGGTATATATATTGATGATACACCAGGGATTAAAGTAAATGAGATTCGAGCAAAATGTCGTAGGTTAAAGCAAGAACAAGGTCTTGGTATGGTCTTAATTGACTATTTGCAGCTTATTCAAGGTAGCGGGAAATCAGGAGAAAACCGTCAGCAGGAAGTATCTGAGATTTCTCGTACATTAAAAGGGATTGCACGTGAATTGCAAGTGCCTGTTATTGCCTTATCGCAGTTATCTCGTGGTGTAGAATCTCGTCAAGATAAACGTCCAATGATGTCTGATATTCGTGAATCGGGAAGTATCGAGCAGGATGCGGATATTGTAGCTTTCCTATATCGTGAAGATTACTATGACCGAGAAACGGAAAATAAAAACACCATTGAAATTATTATTGCAAAGCAGCGTAATGGTCCCGTAGGTTCAGTAGAGCTTGCGTTTGTTAAGGAATTTAATAAATTCGTCAACTTAGAACGACGCTTTGAAGATGGGGCATAAAGGCAGTATAAAAAAGAAACACATTTCTTATAATAAGATGTGTTTCTTTTTTTATATAGGAAAGATAAGGCTTTCATAATGTGAAAATATAATTCTTACGAACGAAAATGAATTTTATTAAAAAAATGTTCGCTTTTTGGTTGACTTCTTTTTCGGTTTTGGTACAATTATATTGTTTGAATAGATCGTTTGAAAATCGCGGAGGTGCTTTAATAATGTCTTCAGTAGTAGTTGTAGGAACACAATGGGGCGACGAAGGAAAAGGTAAAATCACTGATTTTCTTTCTGAGCATGCGGAAGTAGTTGCAAGATATCAAGGTGGAAATAACGCGGGACATACAATTGTTTTCGGCGGAGTTAAATATAAATTACACTTAATTCCATCTGGTATTTTCTATAAAGAGAAAATTTGTGTAATCGGAAACGGCTTAGTAGTAGATCCGAAAGCATTACTTGAAGAGTTAAAATACTTACACGATCGTGGTGTAAGTACTGATAATTTACGTGTAAGTAACCGTGCACACGTTATTTTACCTTATCACTTAAAACAAGATGAGTTAGAAGAAGCTAGTAAAGGTGATAACAAAATCGGTACAACGAAAAAAGGTATCGGTCCTGCATATATGGATAAAGCTGCTCGTATTGGTATCCGTATGGCTGATCTTTTAGACCGTGAAGCATTTAAAGAGAAGCTTGAGCGCAATTTAGTAGAGAAAAATCGTTTATTTGAAAAAATGTACGACACAGAAGGTTTCAGCGTAGAAGAAATCTTTGAAGAGTACTTCGAATATGGACAACAAATCGCACAATATGTATGCGACACATCTGTTGTATTAAATGATGCACTAGATAACAATCACCGTGTATTATTTGAAGGTGCACAAGGTGTTATGCTTGATATTGACCACGGTACGTACCCATTCGTTACATCTTCTAACCCGATTGCTGGTGGTGTAACAGTTGGAACTGGAGTTGGTCCTGCGAAAGTTACTCGCGTTGTAGGTGTATGTAAAGCATATACAAGTCGTGTAGGTGATGGTCCATTCCCTACCGAGCTTCATGATGAAATTGGTCACCAAATTCGTGAAGTTGGTCGTGAGTATGGAACGACAACTGGTCGTCCACGCCGCGTAGGTTGGTTCGATAGCGTTGTTGTAAGACATGCACGTCGTGTTAGTGGTTTAACGGATTTATCATTAAATTCTATCGACGTTCTAACAGGTATTCCAACTCTTAAAATTTGTGTTGCTTACAAATACAATGGCGAAGTTATCGATGAAGTTCCAGCAAACTTAAACATCTTAGCGAAATGTGAGCCTGTATATGAAGAGCTTCCAGGTTGGGAAGAAGATATTACTGGTGTAAAATCATTAGACGAACTTCCTGAAAATGCAAGAAAATACGTAGAGCGTGTTTCTGAATTAACAGGAATCCAATTATCTATGTTCTCGGTTGGACCAGATCGTAATCAAACAAATATCGTTCGTAATGTATACGAAGCTTAATTGATATAAGAAATTGATTTTTGTAAGAAAAAACTCATGCTCTCATGAGTTTTTTCTTATCTTTTATAAAAAAATAAAAAAAGGTATTGCAAAAATAAAAGATAATATGTTATGATACATCTTGTCGTCACGAAAATATGACGTTGGTGAGTATGAGCCATTAGCTCAGTTGGTAGAGCATCTGACTTTTAATCAGAGGGTCGAAGGTTCGAATCCTTCATGGCTCACCATTTTGTTTTTCGTGGCCCGTTGGTCAAGTGGTTAAGACACCGCCCTTTCACGGCGGTAACACGGGTTCGAATCCCGTACGGGTCATGTTTTTTTATGTTCATTTTTGGTCCCGTGGTGTAGTGGTTAACATGCCTGCCTGTCACGCAGGAGATCGCCGGTTCGACCCCGGTCGGGACCGCCACTTTTGTTTATACCACCATTAGTGGTTTTATATATAGTTTTGGCTCGGTAGCTCAGTCGGTAGAGCAGAGGACTGAAAATCCTCGTGTCGGCGGTTCGATTCCGTCCCGAGCCACTCTCAGGATATTAAGTGGGCCCACTTAATATCCTTTTTATTTTGTCCAGTTTTACAAAAGTGGGTAGTTATTTTACAATAGAATGAGGAGCCTCTAGCAGTTGAAGCTAGAGGTTTTTCTATAGATCGTATAGGATTCCGTGTAAAAGTGGATGATACATGAGTCTATGAGAATAGAGGAGAAAATACTTAAACCAAGGGTGCGGTCATATAGGGACATACTATATAAACGTCAATGTGTTTAGGGATTATTGACCATATTTTTATAAGGAGGAAATAGACGATGATGGGAAAGAAAATTTTAGTAGTTGATGATGAAAAACCGATTGCGGATATTTTGAAGTTCAACCTAGAAAAAGAAGGTTTTGAAATTGTAATGGCGCATGATGGTGATGAGGCGATTGAAAAAGCAAATGAAGAGCAGCCAGATATGGTTTTATTAGATATTATGTTACCGGGAAAAGACGGCTTAGAGGTATGTCGTGAAATACGTAAAAGCTCAGAAATGCCAATTATTATGCTTACAGCAAAAGACTCTGAAATTGATAAAGTATTAGGGCTTGAGCTTGGGGCGGATGATTATGTAACGAAGCCCTTTAGTACGAGAGAGTTACTTGCCCGCGTGAAGGCGAATTTACGTCGTCATCAGCAGGGTGGTGCTGCAGAGAAAGAAGAAAATACTGAAATGGTTATTGGACCAATCGTCATCAATCCAAATGCTTATAGTGTAACGAAGCGTGAAGAAAGCATTGAGCTTACACATCGTGAATTTGAATTACTACATTATTTAGCGAAGCATTTAGGTCAAGTTATGACTCGCGAACATTTATTACAAACAGTTTGGGGTTATGATTATTTTGGAGATGTACGTACAGTAGACGTAACAGTACGTCGTTTACGCGAAAAAATTGAAGATAATCCAAGTCATCCTACTTTAATTGTAACTAGACGTGGGGTAGGGTATTACTTGCGTGACCCAGAACAGGAATAGTATATGAAGAAAGTTGGTTTTTTTCAATCTATTCATTTAAAATTTGTGCTCATATATATGCTGTTAATATTAATAGCAATGCAAGTAATTGGTGTATATTTCGTTAGGGAATTAGAAAAAAGCCTTGTAAAAGGTTTTCAAGATTCCTTAACGCAGCAAACAAATTTACTTTCTTATAACTTGAAGCAAGAGTTTGTAAAAGAACGTCCTAAAGCAGAATCAGTAGATAAAGCTATTAATGATTCGATTCAAAAACTTGCATCGGATCGTAAGAGAGATATTCAAGAAATAAGCGTAATTGATTCTACTAAAAAATTAATGGCAATTTCAGACGCGTCTAAACAAAATAAAGTAGGACGAACGTCAGCAGATACAGCTGTACAACGGGTAATGGTACAAAAAAAACCAGAGTCAAAGGTTGAGAAAGACGTGAAAACAGGTCATCGGGTTCAAGTGATGATTACTCCTATTCTAAAAGAACAAGAAGGAGAGGTACTTGGCGTCATTCGTATTGTTGCATCTATGGAAGATGTGTATAAACAAATGAAAGATATAAACCGAATTTTCGCGACGGGGACAGTAATTGCTTTATTAGTAACAGCTGTACTTGGGATTTTGTTGGCTCAAACAATTACGAGACCAATTTCAGATATGCGGAGACAAGCAATTGAAATGGCAAAAGGAAACTATTCGAGAAAAGTAAAAGTGCATAGCCATGATGAAATTGGACAACTAGCATTATCTTTCAATAATTTATCAAAAAAATTACAACAAGCCCGTTCTTCAACAGAGAGTGAAAGGCGCAAACTATCATCTGTTTTATCACATATGACAGATGGAGTAATTGCTACTGATCGAAAAGGTGACATCATTTTATTAAATGATCCTGCGGAAAAAATGTTAAATGTTTCGCGTGAAACGGCACTAGATCAATCTGTCTTAGAAGTGTTAGGGATACAAGAAGAATTTACGCTGGATCATTTATATGAAGAACCGGATTCAGTTTTATTAGATTTTAGTACGAGGAATGAACCATATATTTTACGTGCTAGTTTCTCTGTCATTCAAAAGGAAACAGGGAAGGCGAATGGTTTAATTGCTGTATTATATGATGTAACGGAGCAGGAGCGTATAGAGCGAGAGCGTCGTGAGTTTGTTGCGAACGTATCTCATGAGCTAAGAACACCGTTAACAACAATGCGCAGTTACTTAGAAGCACTTACGGATGGTGCATGGCAAGATCCGAATATCGCACCGCAATTTTTAACAGTTACACAAGAAGAAACAGAAAGAATGATTAGACTTGTAAATGCGTTGTTACAACTATCTAAACTAGATAGTACAGAACATCGCTTAATGAAGGAATGGGTCGACTTTACTGATTTCTTTAATAACGTTATCGATCGCTTTGAAATGTCGAAAGAGCAAAATGTAAGCTTCAAACGATCTTTCTCTAAAAAATCTCGATTTATTGATATGGATACAGACAAAATTACACAAGTTTTATATAACATTATTTCCAATGCATTAAAGTATTCGCCAGAAGGTGGCACAGTAACATATCGTCTGCGTGACCGCGGTGAGTTATTAGAAATTAGTGTGAGTGATCAAGGAATGGGTATTCCGAAGGAAAATGTAGATAAAATATTTGAACGTTTTTACCGTGTAGATAAAGCTCGCTCAAGACAAATGGGTGGTACAGGTCTTGGATTAGCCATTGCGAAAGAAATGATTGAGGCACACGGCGGCTCGATTTGGGCGAAAAGTGAGGAAGGAAAAGGAACAACTATTTATTTCACACTGCCAATGGCAACTGATGAAGAGGACGATTGGGAATGAGTATGGAAAACTTTAAAACGATAGTTTTAATTAATCTAGTTGTTATTAGCCTATTTCTTACTTTTAACTTATGGACATATGTCCCCGATTCTACTTCGATACAAAATGCAAAATTTGTTCAAGGTAATGAAGAGATAAATCCAATAAAACTTTCGGAGGTTGTTCGCCCATCCTCTGTCATTGTTCATAAAGAGAAAAATCATTATGTGAGTGAAAACAAGAGTAATGTGGATTTAATTTATAGAATTCTTGAAAATGGAGAGTTACATGATTTAAAGGAAGTGACAGGGACAGTTCCTAAAGGTGATTTTCTTTCGTATGTACATGGAGAAGAAAAAATCGAATTTGTTTTTCCTACAAACATTCCACTGGATACGATTAAAAGTATGTTTAATTTTAAAGATAAAAACATAGAAGGTAATAGGAGTTTCAATCGTATTATAATTGACCCTTCTCGAAGTAAGGACCAAGAAATTAAAATTAGTTTTGTTTCCTATGATACTTATCCTTATCGTAAAATATATGAAGCGAAATTGAGTGGTGTTTATGTAAAGGATGTTATAAATGCTCAAAATCAACTTATAACAGTAGCGAGACCGTATTTTGAATATCAAATAAGTGATAGAAAAAAACTGTACTTACCAGATGGAATTACGGAATTAAGTGAGGTAGAGTATTTTGGATCTAGGTTAGATGAGGATACATTTAAAAATGCATTATTTAGTGATCCGCGTTATTTAAGCCCTATTTCTGAGAAATCAAAGAAAATATTTACAGATGGTATACGTTCTATGGAAATTGATCAGTCAAATGCAATGTTGAAATACAAAAACTCCGCTGTACATAGTGATGAATCTATGGATAATGCAGCACTTTTACAAAAAAGTTTTGACTTTGTAAGTGGGCATAGTGGTGCCTTAAAACTCTATCGTTTTGATTATATTAATAAGGGGAAAACGTCCTTCCGTTTATATGAGGATGGGTTGCCTGTATTTAATAGCGATGGAATGGCGGAATTAAAGCAAGCATGGGGTTCGGGTGAAATCATGCAGTATGAAAGATCCCTTTTTGATCCAAGTTTCAAATTACCTAGTAAACAACTAACAACTTCTCTTGCATCGGGTCGTACAGTGATGACATCATTAGAGAATAATCCGCAAATTGATAAAAATTCAATTCAGGATGTTGGAATTGGTTATAAGTTATCATTGGAAGATTCCATCAACGAAGGAAAAAACGTTATTTTAAAGCCGATATGGTATGTAAAATGTGAAGAAAATGGTAAGCAAAAAATATTTGAATGGAGTGAGGGGGGACTAAATGGATTGGGATCGAATTAAAACCATATTTATTGTGACCTTTTTTGTTTTAGATCTCTTTCTTATCTTTCAGTTCATTCAAAAGCAAGATAGTAATCAATTGGAACTTGTGACAGAAACAAAAATTGATCAACAATTAAAAGAGTCTAAAATTACTATGGGGAGTTTTCCTAAGGAGCCGAAAAAAGAGTCGTTTATTATGGCGAAAAATAAAAGCTTTAAGGAAGAAGATGTGCAGTCTTTAAAAAATCAAACAGTGCATCTGCAAGAAGAATATAAGATAGAAAGTAAGTTGAAAGAACCATTTTTAAATGCAAAATCGTTATCAAAGGACAAGTATAATGATTTCTTAAAAAACTACGTGCTTGATGGGCAGAAATACGAGTTTGGGGCAATGAAAGATTCAAAAATTTATTTCTTTCAAAAGTATAAGGAGAAGCCGATTTTCTACAACAATCATGCAATGATCGTTGTAGATTTGAATGAAAAAAATGAGCTTGTTTCGTATACACAAACAATGTTAACGGATTTGAAGGAAATGGGCGAAAGTGAAAAAACGAAAGAACAAGAAATTATCACTGCTCAAACAGCTTTAGAAAATATATATGTAAAAAATAAAATTGCAGAAAATACGCACGTGAAAGAGGCGCAGATTGGATATGCGACTCTAGCTGAATCTTCTTCTAATATACAAGTGCTTGCTCCAACGTGGAACTTAAAGACAGAGCAGAAAAAGGACTATTTTGTGAATGCAATTGAAGGACAAGTTATGGAATTAGGGGAAACTCAAGTGCCGGAAGAACATAATGGAGTGAGAAAGAATGAGTATGCACTTTAGTGTACTTGCAAGTGGAAGTACAGGGAATATGCTATATGTAGGAACAGATGAAAAAAAATTGCTTGTCGATGCAGGTTTAAGTGGTAAAGCTACAGAGGCCTTATTTAAGCAAGCTGAACTGAATATAAATGATATATCAGGTATTCTTGTAACACATGAGCATAGTGACCACATTAAAGGATTAGGTGTATTGGCGCGTAAATATGATTTACCTGTTTATGCGAACGAGAAAACATGGAATGCAATGGAACATTTAATAGGTAATATCCCAACTGATCAAAAATTCATTTTTTCAGTAGGAGACGTGAAAACATTTGGGGATATTGAAGTTGAATCATTTGGTGTTTCTCATGATGCGGCAGAACCGATGTTTTATGCTTTTCATAACAACAATAGAAAGTTAGCTCTTATTACAGATACGGGATACGTAAGTGACCGTATGAAAGGTGTTATTAAGGGAGCGAATGCTTTCGTATTTGAAAGCAATCATGATGTGGAAATGCTTCGTATGGGACGCTATCCATGGAGCATTAAAAGACGTATATTAAGTGATGTAGGTCACGTTTGTAATGAGGATGCTGCATTAGCGATGGCGGATGTTATTACAGACGAGACAAAACACATTTATTTAGCGCATTTAAGCTTAGATAATAACATGAAAGAATTAGCGCGTATGTCTGTATCACAAGTATTAGAAGAAAAAGGTTTTGGGGTTGGAGAATCCTTTGAAATACATGATACAGATCCAAAAATGCCTACGAAAATTCAATACGTATAATTCTTCATTTTAGTAAACAATAAAGGTGAATATAGTTGTTTTCAGGAAGATAGGTGAACAAATATGTCCTTTATTGATGAAGAAAAATATCGTATTAAACGTGCAGGGAAAAAGAAACATAAAGGTATTGTTATTTCTAGTATAGCGGGAACAATTGTAGGGGCTTCATTATTTGCATTTGGAGCACCTTTATTTTCGAATCATGAAGGTAAACTTCCGCAAGTTGAAGCGAGTGAAAAAAATATGGCTGAAGCTCAAAGCGGAAATGTGTCTGTTAAACAAATTAGCTTTGTAGACGCTGTTGATCGTGCCTCGGAGGCTGTTGTGGGTGTTATTAATATTCAACGAGACGATTTTTCAGAGGCTGATTCGGAAGCTGGTACAGGCTCTGGTGTGATTTATAAGAGAACAGATGGACATGCGTATATTGTAACAAATAACCACGTTGTCGCTGGAGCGAATCGTATTGAAGTTAGCTTAAGTGACGGTAAGAAAGTTCCCGGTAAAGTATTAGGAACCGATGTAGTCACAGACTTAGCGGTACTAGAAATAGATGCAAAGTATGTGAAGAAAGTGATTGAAATTGGTGATTCTAATACCGTTCGTAGAGGAGAACCAGTTATTGCGATTGGAAATCCACTGGGGCTACAATTTTCTGGAACTGTCACACAAGGTATTATTTCGGCTAATGAGCGCATTGTTCCTGTAGATTTAGATCAAGATGGACATTACGATTGGCAAGTAGAAGTATTACAAACAGATGCGGCAATTAATCCAGGTAATAGTGGTGGAGCGCTTGTAAATGTATCTGGACAATTAATAGGTATTAACTCAATGAAAATTGCAGCAAAAGAAGTAGAAGGAATTGGACTAGCGATTCCGGTTACTAGAGCCGTTCCAATTATGAATGAACTGGAGAAGTACGGCCAAGTAAAAAGACCTTATGTTGGAATTGAACTTAGATCATTAAATGAGATCCCGAATTATTATTGGTCCAAAACATTACATTTACCAGGTAATGTAGCAGAGGGAGTTTGCATTTTAGATGTGAAAAGTCCTTCACCAGGCGCGGATGCTGGTTTACGAGAACATGATGTTATTGTGGCGGTAGATGGAAAAGCGGTAAACGATATTATTGGGTTCCGCACGGCCTTATATAATAAAAAAATTAATGATAAAATGACTCTTACGTTTTATCGTGGTACAAAAAGAGCGACAACAACGATTAAATTAGGCATTCAAAAGTATTGAAAACAGGAGGGCCTACCTCCTGTTTTCTATTGTAGAAAAGTGAGGTGAAGAATATGAATTTACCTTGTTGTTTAGAACATGTTGAATTAGCATTAGATATCATTGTGGATGAGTGTGAAGTTGCGCCGGTTATTAACAATGTGGATAACTCTGAAGAAGAGAAAAAAACATGTGAATTTTGTCAAAATGAGGCGACATATGTTGTATCGAACACAGATTCTCACACAATATGTGGGTAACATTTGTGGATATGTGGATAAGTCCTGTGGATAACGTGTTTGTAAGGTGGGGAATAGATGTGAATATCTCGATTATTTCAATCGGAAAATTAAAAGAAAAATACTTAAAACAAGGTATAGCAGAATACTTAAAACGATTATCTTCTTACGCAAAAGTAGAAGTAATTGAATTGCCAGATGAAAAGGCACCAGAAAATTTAAGTGAAGCAGAAATGTTAATTGTAAAAGAAAAAGAAGGCATACGTATACTGGATAAAATTTCTGACGATACGCACGTTATTGCGTTAGCAATAGAAGGAAAACAAAAATCATCAGAAGAATTTGCGGTAAGTCTAGATCGTCTTGCTACATATGGAAAGAGTAAAGTAACGTTTGTAATTGGTGGATCACTTGGACTTAGCTCAGAAGTAATGAAGCGTTCAAATGAATCTCTGTCTTTCTCAAAGATGACATTACCACATCAATTAATGCGTCTAGTATTGCTTGAGCAAGTGTATAGGGCTTTTCGTATTAATCGCGGGGAACCGTATCATAAATAGTTGTATACTAGTACATTAAAACGGCTACATATGTGGCCGTTTTCTATATTTCACAATATGTAATAGGGTGAACAGTATGAAGCCAAAACAACTACTAAGTTTATATATAGAAAATTTTTTAGTGGATGAATTACAAAAATTAGGTTTCCGTTATGCAAAGAGTGTACCTAAATTTTCTCGTACACAAGGTGATTTTGAGCTAACTTTTAGTTTTTCACTCAGTAAATGGAACTCTGAAGATTATTGTGAGTTTTGGACTATGTGGGGTGTTACGTCAAAAAAGTATTCTAAATGGTATAAAGAACGATGGGGAAATAAGCTAGTAAATAATTCAATAGCCGGAGATGCAGAGTGGAATATTCCAGGGTGGACAAGGAGTACACAGTATTGGAAGCTCACGAATTCGAAATGTGGTAGGGCGGAATTTAGTGAGTTTATACGTAATGTAATAAATATTGGGATTCCATATTATTCGCAAATTGATGATTGGAATACTGCGGTGGAGTATGCAACAAGAAGTCCAATTATTTTTTATGAAAAAGTATGTGATTTTTATATGATGTCAGGGCAAGAAGATAAAGCGAAAGATATTCTTGAGAGAGGTATTCAAGAGATTAAAGATAGAAAACATGATAGTTATATGCAACTTCCAGAAATTGAAAAGAGATTGAAGAAATACTTTATGCAGTAAACTCTTATTTCCTAAAATAAGTATGTTTCTATTTCTAAAAAAGTATGCTGTAATATGAAGAGGAAAAAGTATAAGTAGTCAGAGAAGTGAGGAATTAAAGGTGAAGAAGTTTAAGAAGTTTTACTTGGAGATTACGAGTGTATGTAATCTTGCGTGCAGCTTTTGTCCGCCGACGGAAAGGCAGAAGCAATTCATTTCTGTAGAGGATTTTGCTAAAAGATTAGACCAAATTAAACCTCACACAGACTACATTTATTTGCACGTGAAGGGTGAGCCGTTGCTCCACCCGAAAATAGATCAACTATTAGATTTAAGCCATGAAAAAGGGTTTAAAGTTAATATTACAACGAACGGAACGTTAATTAATAAGAGAAGGCATAGGCTGTTAAATAAGCCTGCGTTAAGACAAATGAATTTTTCGCTGCACAGTTTTGATGGACACCCAGGATCGCAAGATAAAGAGGGCTATGTAAGGAGTATACTTTCTTTCATTAGAGAGGCGACAAGTCAATCGGATTTAATCGTTTCACTAAGATTATGGAATTTAACTCAGGATAATAAAACAAATGCTGAAATCCAGAAAAATAGGGATTTATTATCTATAATTGAAAATGAGTTTGATCTATCTTATCAAATTGAAGAGAAGCTTACACCAGGAAAAGGTATAAAAATTGCGGAACGTGTCTTTATTAATCAAGACTACGAATTCCAGTGGCCGGCATTACATGAAGAAGAGGATGATGGAAAAGGGTTCTGTCATGGACTTCGTAATCAGGCTGGAATTTTAGCGAACGGAACTGTTATTCCTTGTTGCTTAGATGGTGAAGGTATCATCAATCTTGGTAATATTAATACTGATTCATTTTCTAACATTATTGAAGGCGATAGAGCGAAAAGTATTGTAGATGGATTTTCAAAAAGAGTTGCAGTAGAAGAACTATGTAGAAAGTGCGGATACCGCAAAAGATTTGGAAAGTAAGTATAGAATAAGCCCTCATAAAGCGAGGGCTTATTTTTATTCTTGATAAGAACGCTCTAATTCATCAATTAAGGAACCGACGTAAGAAACAGCTTTACGGATTGCATCTGGTTTTGACATGTCTACTCCAGCGTGTTTCATTAATTCGAGTGGTTTCATTGTACCGCCTGCACGGAGTACATCAAGCCAGCGATCAACAGCAGGTTGTCCCTCTTCTTTAATCATTTGAGCTACAGTAGTAGATGCAGTTAAGCCCGCAGAATATGTGTAAGAATATAAGCCCATATAATAGTGAGGTTGACGCATCCATGTTAAACCAGCGCCTTCATCAATTTCTACGGAATCTCCCCAGAATGTTGAAAGGACCTTTGTTTTTATTTCGGTTAAAGTTGTAGCTGTGAGTGCTTGCCCTTCTTCCGCTAGGGTATATACTCGTCTTTGATATTCTCCCTCAAGTAGATGGGTGACGAAGTTGTGGTAATATGTGCCGAGTAGTTGCAGAATAACCCATCTGCGCATTCTCTTATCGTCAGTAGTCGCTAGTAAATGCTGGGCTAATAGTAATTCATTCATCGTTGATGGTGCTTCAACAAAGTACATAGATGGACGTACGTTCATAATGCGCTGATTTTTATTGGCTAAATAAAAATGACCAGCATGTCCAAATTCATGAGCTAATGTGAAACATCCACGCATCGTATCTTGCCATGTAATTAAAATGTAAGGATGGGAACCATATGGGCTAGAGCAGAAAGCACCTGTTGATTTTCCAACATTATCTGCAAGGTCTACCCATCTTTCCTTAAAGCCTGTTTCAATAATCGTATTATATTCAGGTCCTAATACTTTTAAAGATTCTTGAATTAATTTACCAGCTTCATCGTATGTGATGGTTGGATTAAATTCAGGATCTAACGGTGCGTGTAAATCGCAGAAGAGCATTTGATCGAGACCTAATACTTTCTTTTTTAAATCTGCAAAACGGCGCATATGAGGCGCTAATTCGTTATAAATAATATCTAGTTGGTTGTTATACATTTCAAGTGGAACTTTTTGAGGTTCTAAAAGCATATGGGTAACAGACTCGTACTTACGTAAACGAGAAAGTGTCACTTGTTTTTTTACTTCAGTAGCATACGTTGTTGCAACTGTATTTTTATATCGTTTCAATGTGGAAACAAATGATGAATATGCTTTTCTACGTATATATGCGCTTGGAGAAAATTCATATTTACTTTCAAATAATGCAAACGATACAGGCAAATCATTTCCTTGTTCATCTTGTATAGAAGAGAAATCCATATCGGCTAATTTAGTCATGCCGTAAATTTTGTAGGGAGAACTATGAACTTCACCAAGTGCAGCAAGAGCTTCTTCTGTTTCAGGAGAGAGCGTGTGCTGCCTTTTTTGTAGTATTTCTAGTAACGATTTACGGAAAGGCTCAAGTTTTGTTTCCTCAGTTAAATATTTTTCAATTGTTCCTTCTTCAAAGGAGAGAATTTCATTATGAATAAAGGATAGTGCGGTATGTACTTTCGTCCCTAAAGCGGAAATTTTTGAAGAGTTCGCTTGAATAACTGGATCTGTACGATCAGCGGATTCTTTTAAATTTGCATATGTGCCGAGTTTTATTAACTTCATTAAAAGCTCTTCTTCTAAAAGTAGGCAATTTAATAAGGTAGCGGGGCCAGTGTGTAATTGTCCTTTAAATGCATCAAGTTTTTTTATATCGTCTGTTAATACACTTAATGCATTTCCCCACTCTTTGTCAGATTCGTATAAATCAGAAAGATCCCATGTCAATTCAGTAGAGACTTCTGCGCGAATAAGGCGTTTCTCAATTACATTTTTCATTTGTTATATCCCCCTTATTATAAGTATCTAAAAATATGATACTAGAAAATTCAGTAAAATGAAAATATTTTACATTTTTATACATGAAAAAGAAGGACAAGCATAAAAATGCTTGTCCTTCTAGTTAGATTTAAAAATTAATATACTTTATCACCGTTGAAAATAGAGTTTTTCACGACTACATAATCTACAGTACGAATTGAGTCTAACTTTGTTCCACCAGCGTAAGAGATAGAAGATTGAAGATCTTGTTCCATTTCGATTAAAGTGTCTTCTAAAGAACCTTTATGCTCAACGAACATTTTCTTACCTTCAACGTTTTTCTTCTCGCCTTTTTGGAATTCAGAGGCTGAACCGAAGTACTCTTTATAAAGTTTGCCATCTTTTTCGATTGTTTCCCCTGGAGACTCTTCATGACCAGCGAATAGAGAACCGACCATAACCATAGTTGCTCCAAATCGAATTGATTTAGCTACATCACCATGCGTACGAATACCACCGTCAGCGATAATTGGCTTACTTGCAGCTTTTGCACACCAGCGAAGTGCAGCTAACTGCCAACCACCAGTTCCAAAGCCTGTTTTAATTTTAGTAATACAAACTTTACCAGGTCCAATACCAACTTTTGTTGCATCAGCACCAGCGTTTTCTAATTCTCTTACCGCTTCTGGAGTTCCAACGTTTCCAGCGATAACGAAGCTTTCTGGTAAATGTTTTTTAATATGTTGAATCATGTTGATCACGGCATTAGAGTGACCATGTGCGATATCGATTGTAATGTATTCAGGTGAAAGTTGCTCAGCAGCTAATTGTTGTACGAATTCGTATTCGTCTTCTTTAACACCAACGCTGATTGAAGCAATTAATCCACGTGATTGCATATCTCTAATGAATGAGATTCGTTGCTCTGGTTGGAAACGATGCATGATATAGAAGTAATTATTTTCAGCTAAATAAGTTGCGATTCTTTCATCAATAATCGTTTGCATATTTGCAGGTACGACAGGTAATTTAAATTTATGTTTTCCTAAAGTGACAGTTGTATCACATTCAGATCGGCTATTTACAATACATTTTGCAGGAATTAATTGAATGTCTTCATAGTCAAATACGTTTTCCATCATTTACACCCCTAAAATACGAATATTTTATTTTTATTGATTAAAAATGTTCGTCCATAGGATAATTTACATTATTTTTATTAAGAAGTCAAAGATTTTCTTAACATTTTTTTAAAAAAAAGCTAATATCTTTCGAAAATAACGTTAAAAGCGAATTTAAATAGCTTTTTATATGCATAACGTTCGTTTATAAAAAAAGTAAGGAAAGTTGCGATAATTGCATAAAATTGTATGTGTGCTTCTTATTTTGAGTGAGGGGGCTGGGGAAATACGATGAAAAAGTTAATACTAACAATAGGAATAACTTTGTTGGTTGTTGCTGGATGCAGCAATAATGATGCATTTGATAAGGCGAAGAAACAAGGAGATTTAGCACTGGAAAATAAAGAATACGATAGAGCAGTTGCATCTTTTGAATTAGCATTAAAAGAAAAGAAGGATGACCGAGAAGTAAGGCTGAAGATGAATCAAACGAATAAAATGAGTGAAGCATTGCAGGAAAGTAATATAGATCGGGCAATTTCGTTATTAAGAGAAATTGAAAATGATTCTGCTAGTTCATTTATATTAGCCAAACAAGCAAAAGAAAAACGAGAAGCTTTATCTAATCAAAAAGATGAGGAAGAAAAATATAAGCAAATGCTTGCTAAAGTAGAAGAGTTGAAAAACGAGCAGAAGTTTGTGGATGTAAAAGAGCAACTGAACGTAATTATTAGGGAAACGAAAGGGAAAGAACAGTTTAAAATATATTATCAAAATGCGAATGAACAAATTACACAGATTGTGCCGAGGACAGTAGAGGTAGATAAAACAAAAGATGAGAACCGTAAGGAAGAAAAAGTAATAGAAGAGAAGCCGAAGAAAGAAAGTGTTATTACCGGCCAGAAGGCAGAATATATTACTAAACTAAATAGTATTGAGGAGAGTTTGAAAAAGTTCGATTACTTATATGAGAACGGAATTACAACTGAAATGAAAGAAGGGGAAGTTAAAAGATACGATGCATGGGATCAAGCTTTAAATGAGATTTATGCTGTTTTGAAAAAGCAACTTTCTACAAGTGAAATGAACACTTTGAGAGAGAAACAGCGTGAATGGATTACGTATCGAGATCGCAAGGCGGAAGAAGCTTGGAATGAATCTGGGCAGGGAACATTATCAGGGATAGCAACTATTTCATCGAAGGCAACTAGTACTAGGGAAAGATGTTATCAGTTAGTTGAACAGTATATGAAATGATAGAGGTTTATTTTTATAATGAAATAATATTTTTATAAAATTTTTGAAATAGAAAACCCTTTTGTTTAGTCTGGCGAATCACGAATGATTCGCCTTTTTATGTGAGCTTTCAAGTATAATGAATAAGGTGATAATAACGTATATGATGATTCAGTGATAGGAAAAGCAAAAAAAGAAAATAATATATCATAAAAAGAGGTTAATATATGAGTAAAAAAAGTTTTGCTGATTATGCATTAAGTAAAGAAATTGTAAGAGCACTTACTGGTTTAGGCTATGAACATCCAACTGAAGTGCAAGGAGAGGTTATTCCAGTTGCCCTGCAAAAGAAAGACCTTGTCGTGAAATCACAGACTGGAAGTGGAAAAACCGCTTCATTCGGTATACCGCTTTGTGAAATGGTGGAGTGGGAAGAGAATAAGCCACAAGCTTTAGTTTTAACACCGACGAGAGAGCTTGCGGTACAAGTAAAAGAAGATATTACGAATATAGGCCGCTTCAAAAGAATTAAGGCTGCTGCAGTTTATGGTAAATCTCCATTTGCACGTCAAAAATTAGAGTTAAAGCAAAAAACACATATTGTAGTTGGGACTCCTGGCCGTGTGTTAGATCATATTGAAAAAGGTACTCTTTCTTTAGCGTGTTTGAAGTATTTAGTTATTGATGAAGCAGACGAAATGCTGAATATGGGCTTTATCGATCAAGTAGAGGCAATTATTGACGAGTTACCTACAAAACGAATGACAATGTTATTTTCAGCAACACTTCCAGAAGATGTTGAAAAGTTATCTCGTAAGTATATGGATTCGCCAACGCATATTGAAATTAAGGCTGCTGGGATTACAACAGATAAAATTGAACATACACTTTTTGAGACGAGAGAAGAGGAGAAGCTGTCACTTCTTAAAGATGTAACAACGATTGAGAATCCAGATAGTTGTATTATTTTTTGCCGTACACAAGAAAATGTAGATCACGTATTTAGACAGTTAGATCGCGTTAATTATCCTTGTGACAAAATACATGGTGGTATGGTACAAGAAGATCGTTTTGAAGTTATGGACGATTTTAGAAAAGGAAAGTTCCGTTATTTAGTAGCGACAGACGTAGCAGCTAGAGGAATTGATATTGATAATATTACACATGTTATTAACTATGATATTCCATTAGAAAAAGAAAGTTATGTACATCGTACGGGAAGAACGGGACGAGCTGGTAATAAAGGAAAAGCTATTACATTCATAACACCGTATGAAAATAGATTTTTAGAAGAGATTGAGGAGTACATCGGCTTTGAAATTCCAAAGGCACTTGCACCTTCAAAGGAAGAAGTTATGAAAGGGAAAGCAGTATTTGAGGAAAAGATACATGCTAAACCAATTATAAAGAAAGATAAAAATGCAGACCTAAACAAAGGAATTATGAAATTGTACTTTAATGGCGGGAAGAAAAAGAAAATCAGGGCGGTAGATTTCGTCGGTACAATTGCTAAAATTAAAGGTGTTACAGCAGAAGATATAGGCATTATTACAATACAGGACAATGTTTCTTACGTTGAAATATTAAATGGAAAAGGACCACTTGTTTTAAAAATCATGAAAAACACAACGATTAAAGGGAAACAATTAAAGGTTCATGAAGCAATTAAATAACAAAAACATCACTCTAACACGTAGAGTAGTTTAGTTTAAGTTAGTTACTTTGTTAGTAGTACTATCTAACTAACTTTACTTTACGTTCTTAACGTTACGTAC
>NZ_ALBR01000004.1:0-8122 GCF_002081505.1 Bacillus sp. CDB3
TATGCTTTCATGCCTCGATTAATTGCCTTTTTAACTCCTTCTAAATAAGCGAATCCATATTTTTTATCGGGTTCTAAGTAAGTACCTTCTGCCCATTCATTCCACGCATTAATAAATAAAAACTCGCTATTATAAAGGGAGTATGCACGATGAATTTGCTTACTTAAATATATTGTGAATTTCTCAGGGGTAGAACCTATGAAAATACTACTGTTTAAATCTTTGCGGCGAGCTGTATTATCCCAATCAACAAAAGCTCCAGGGAATGTTTTTTTCTTTGAGGGAGATCGTTTTAATATATACATCCATACTTTATCGTAGTCCCAAGCATTTAATTGCATACCAGACTCATATATGGTTTTATTTATGTCTGAAGAGCTATCATGGGCAATTGTATAAAAAGGTTCAAATTGAATGCTAGCATCGAATCCGTTTATATGTGGAATTGGAAAGCTGTTTAGTGTTTCTACAAAGAATATACCTTTCAAACCATTTTCTTGTGCTAGTATATTCCAATAATTAAGCATCTTTTCACAATCAGGAATATGTCCTGGGCGATAAATAATGAATAAAGGCTTACCATCTATCCGAATATATCTTTTATCTTGGAACGCTTGTAATAAATATTCAAAGTGCTCTTTCCAATCTGATACATCTCCATAATCTTGAGGCATTAATATATGCTTATCGAGACCGTCCCAAGTTTTTGTCCATGGTTCATTTGCCCAAGAAAGGCAAAATGGAAAATCTGGTTCACCTATCTTAAGTACCTCATTTAAAGGTGTTTCTAATAGCCTTTTACCTTTAAACCAGTAATGATAATAACAAAAACCATATATGCCGTATGCTTTGGCGATTTCAGCTTGCCATTTTCTTACGGAGGGAATTGTTAAGTCATAGTAAAAATCTCGATACGGTTCTCTTGGTTGATAATGTCCTGAAAATAAAGGGCGTGCACTTTTAGTATTTGTCCATTCGGTAAAACCTTTCCCCCACCATTGGTCATTTTCTTTTATCTGGTGGAATTGAGGTAAGTAAAAGGCAATGATTTTCAAGTTTTATCGCCCCTTTATTGTGTCTCCTCCATATATGAAGAGATGATATTAATCTTTTTGAAGAATAAATAACGCTTGTGGTAATCGATTTATATCATCAAAAAAATCCCTTAGTTTAAGATACTTCTCATAATGTTTTTTAATATAAGTCATAGGTATAACAGTTTCTCCGTAAAAGCTACTATTTCTAATATCTCCTGCACCAGTAGGACTGTGGACAAAATTTCCGTTTTCATAATCTGAGATGGCGCGATGTATATCTGGAAAAGCTTGAGATAAAGTTTTATGCCATCCTGTTTGAATTAATTCAGGATGTTCTTTAAATTGTTGACAAAAATCGAGAAAATATCGTGCCTGTGTTGTGGCAATAAAAATTCCGCCTGGACGAAGTATTCTTGAAAATTCTTTTATCCAATTTTCTGCAGTTTCTTCAGATAAATGTGAGAATACGGAATAAGCGAATATGATGTCTAATGAATTGTCGTGAATAAATTCTACAGGAGGTTGTGGACTTGCTGTTTTATATATCCCCCTTCCTAATGTTTCATTACAAAGAGTGATCATTGCAGGATCCACATCAATGCCGAGTAGATTTTGATCAGAGACATCTTTAAATAAGAAACGTATAATTCTTCCCCATCCGCAACCAAAGTCTAAAACTTTACTTTCTTTATTCAAGGGAACACCTAAATTTTGAGCGTATGTTTTTATATGGCTATAAAACAAATATGCTTCATATAGGGCGTGTTCATAGGAAGCACCTACAAATTGTTTTTGAATTTCTTCAGGGGGGAACATAGGTACGGGTACGCCGTTTATAGTTGTTTGTGAGCAACTTTGTATAAATAGATTTAGAAGTTGGGCGTCAGATAATGGACTAACAAGGTTATCAAAATCACTTCCTAACTTAAAGTTATTCATTTGTTAAACCTCCGAATTACATAATGATAAAAATTATTTACGAGCTTTTTGTACTAATAAAAACATGCAAAAATTCAGCATCTAATCCTAGGGATCTATCCTTTTGTAAATAAACAATAGTATACATATTTGCATGTGTATAAATATATTCAATCATATCTTGCCCCCAATCAAATGTTACTAAAGATCCATTCTTATCGATAGGGTTTCCATGATAAATGGGCTCTTCAATATACTCAATCACTTCTTTATTCACTCTCGCTCTTTGCAAAGTTTTTGTGAGTGTATGATACCAAGGGACAGTAAAGACATGAGCGCCGCCAGGTTTTAATACACGCTCTATTTCTTTAAAGGCTTTGTTTGGCTCCATTACATGTTCAAAGACATCTTGAGTAATGAACAAATCAAAAGATTCATTTGGAAAAGTCATGTTTTCTAAGTTCTCACATCTAATTCCTTGAAAGTATTGACCGAGAGGATAGTTTTTAAAGTATTGAGAGTATGTATAGTTTTTGCAGTTTTTTATTAGTAGCTGAGTTGTAATCCCTCCAGGAGAAGATTCGTGGATATGATAGGAACCCCATTTTGGAAAAAATGTATTTAAAACATGGATTAAAGCTCGTTGCCTCGGTATAGAGTGGCATGTAGGACATAAGTAATGATCTCTAAGCCAATCATTATGCTCTATAAATGTAGTTTCCTTCTCACAAATAACGCAGTATCCATTATTGTGTTTCAAATTACCTTCCATATGACATCACTCCTGTGTTAAATGCATATGACACACACGTCAACAATCAGCGAAATCAAAGAGAGTGGGTGAAAATTAGGGAATCCATAAAAGTAAGATTGGTAGAAGGGAATAATTAGTGGGGGAGAACCCCGCACTAATTAAAGTTTCACTTTATGCTATGCGATACATTCGCTTTTATTCATTGAAGAATGTATAGACTTAAAATATCCCTTTTGTGTACGGATACATTTCAAAGTCCTGTGCATATATTTCTGTAACTAAATCCATGGTTTCTTTATCATAAAAGCTTTCATATGTCGGAAAGCGAGGGAAGGATGCATCTGTAATGCTAAGTTCTGCATAGCTTCCTGTATAAAGCATCTTATGAGCGCGATGATGATCTGAATTTGTAAGCTGCGCTAAATTGGATTTAACTAAATCGTACGTGTGTTCTATCTTGGTGATTTGTGTATTAAAATCTTCTAAAGGAATATAGTATTGGATGAAGTTTTCTTCACCTGGAACGTATTGCTGACTAAAATGTATATCTGTTGCTAGGGAATTGGAACCGAATGCTCGAACGTAATATAAAAATTGTTTAAATGATATTCCTTGGTTACTATAGTTGTCATTATAAAAATAATGGCGGATACTTTCCCATTGAGGGCTAGCGTATGGATTGTCAGCAAGCAATAAAAAGGAGCTGACAGCCCTTGTATAGGGGTTTCGCACAAGTTTATAAACATCTTTTTTGGCTTCTAGAAGACCATTTTGTAACTCAAGTATGTAATTTGTATTGTTTTTATACACCCAGAACTCATAGTAATGAATAAAGTCATTGTATTTCTTTGCTTCAGGAAATAATCCAATTTGAAAAAAGAACCAATTAGCTAATGTGGTACATCCGCTTCTATGGCTCCAGAATAGTATAAGTGGAAAGTCTTTATGGAAATGTGGAATTCGATCTTTATGTAGGATTACATGATTTAAAAGCTCTTGATTTACATTCTTCATAAATTTAGTGCTCCTTTTTGAAAGTTTTATTTATGGAGAAGGTTTTTAAAATAGAATAAACGAGTGAGAATTTGGGAAGGGAAGTTTTTATTAATCCAATATATTCATGGGAATGAGTAAATATTATGAGTGTTTTTTGCGGTCATTTTAAATAAGATAGCGATTCTAAAATGAAAATATAAAATAAAGATAATGAAAATTTATAAGAGGCATACAATTATAAGAGAATAAATAATAGAAGTGACCAAGTTTATTTATTTGTATTTCTAGGTATGATAAGCAAAAATCTTATTACTAGAGAGGGTATTATGAGGAAAAATAATTATTTAATAGTAGGTGGAAATAGTTTCATTGGTATTAACCTCGCATTAGGTTTATTGAAACAAGGTCAAAATGTAAAAGTATTTTCCAGACATATAAATAATTTTCCTCAAAATATTATAAGTGAGGTTGAATTTATTAAAGGTGATTTAGCAAATGTTGAAGATATATATAAAGCTTTAGTGAATGTGGATATGATCATTTATTTAGCTGCAACGTCTAATGTAGCAACTTCAATTGAAGATGTTTTCGGAGACATGAACAGTAGCTTTTTTTTCTTAATTTCATGGAAAGTGTTAAAAATTTTCCTATTAAAAAAATTGTATTAGCATCTTCTGGAGGTACAGTTTATGGTGAACCTGAATATTTACCTATTGATGAGGAACATCCATTAAAACCACTTTCTCCTTATGGAATAACAAAAGTGTCGCTTGAGAATTATTTGTACTTTTATAAGAAAAAATATGGAATTGACTATGTTGTATGTAGATATTCTAATCCATATGGAAAATATCAAAACCCTTTAAAGAAAGTTGGAGCAATAAATTGTTTTTTGTATCAGCATCTCAGTAATGAAAAGATTAATATATATGGGAACCCACAAGAGATTATTCGAGATTATATTTATATCGATGATTTAGTTGAAATCACTATACAACTATCACAATTAAATCGTTTGAAATCTTCTGTGTATAACATAGGCAGCGGCAAAGGTCTCTCTTTAAAACGAATTATAGTAGAATTGGAGAAATTAACGGAAAGAAAAGTGGATTTTATCTGCTATAAACAAAAACAAGAAAATGTTCAAAAAATCATTTTAAATATAGATAGGGTAAGACAAGAATGTAATTGGGAACCGAAAATAGATTTCAAAAGTGGAATTAGATTAAATAAGCTATGGATTGAAGAGTTCTTATATAGTAAAAAATAATAAACCATGCCCTACTTGTGTATAAGTAGAGCGTGGTTTATTATTTTATTTCTTTTTTTATTACCCAAAGGTCTTGATGTTCCCACCAAAAACCTTCAGTGTATTTTTTGATGATAGGGTTATAAGGTAATAATTTAATTTTGTCACATACGTAAGAGGGACTAACGATCGTTTGCCCGTATTGATTAACATCTAAATCCAATTGTTCACTAGAAGGGAGAAACCAATAACCCTGTTTATCTAAATCTGGAAAGTTGAAGTACTTTTTACTTTGATAACCATGAGTTGTGAAAATGAATAAGCCATCAGGGGAAACAGCATTATACAATGTTTGAAGCCAACGAAACCAAGTTGTATCAGGCATATGAGAAAAAAAGGATAGACAAAAAACGATATCATACGTAGACGAGGTCAATTTTACCTGTTCAGGTTCAGGGTGAGATAAGATAGAAGAATTATTTAATGTGCTTTCAATAAAAGTAATAGCCTCTTCATGTATATCGCAGGTAGTTATACTTAAGCTCTTTTGTAGGTTTAATAAATGACGTGTTACACAGCCATATCCGGATGCGAATTCTAATAATTTAATTGGAGTTTCTATAGGAGGATAAAAGGAAGTAATTAAATCTAAGAGTGTATCTGCTGATTTTCTCCCATCTTTAAAATAATAATCTATCGCTTCTTTTTTAGACGGGAAGACTGGATTAGTGACAAGGAATTGAAAGATATGATCCTCTGGATGGATACTTGCATTTACATTGTAGTTGTGTGCAATTTGAGAAATCAAATCTTTATTTGCCTCTATAAATTCTTTCAAAGAGTAACCCCCCTTAAATGATAGTAACGCCTTACAAGAGATACTGATGGTGAAGAAAATATATAATTAAATCTTCAAATATGCTTTAAGGTACTTTCTATATGTGTACATTTTCTTTTTTGAAATGTCGTCGATAGTAAAGGTTTCTTTAATGAAATTCTGCATTTGTACAACTTCACTGTAATGAGAATATGGATCTTCTGTTTTCGTTACGCTATTTGTATGTCGTCTATGATAGTTTAGGGGTTTTGGATTGAAATAAATATTCCCCTCTTTAAGAATAGAAACATAGAAAAACCAATCACCAGCCACTTTAAACTTTTCTAATTGTTTTTCTGTTGTTTTTATATCTATGTTTTTAAAAACTACACTTGAGACATTAGGTATGGTGTTTTTGATAAGTAACGTATCTTGTATTTCATCTGTCCCTTTTCGAAAATAAGAACTTTTCCATTTTTCTTTATCAATATCATTTGTGTAATCTAAATAATGATTGGCCAGGATATTTCCTTGTTCATCTATTTGTTTTGATTGTGTGTAGCTTAAGGTAACATCACCATTTATATGAAACCCTTGTATTACTTCTTCTAAAAATGTCTGATCACATAAGTCATCGGCCTCTGCAATCCAAATATAATCACCGGTTGCTGCAGAGACGCCTTTTATCCATTGTTTAAATACAGAACCAGAGTTTTTATCATTAATAATCTGCTGAACTTTTAGGTGGGGCTTATTTTCGTTTGAGAGCAGCTTTTCAAATATAGATACGCTATTGTCAGTAGAGGCATCGTCTAGGAAAATTAGTTCGTAAAGGGGATAGGTTTGGTTTAATATTGATTTAACTCGGTCAGGTAAGTATTTTTCGTAATTATAGTTCGGTACAATTACGCTTATTTTTTTATAATTATGCTCAAGCAGGTTTAATAATTGATAAATGTAATGAAGAAAGTTGAAATCTTTTTCAATAAGTTCTTGGCCGAAGCTACCTTTTTGTAATCGTAAATCTTCATCTCCAATAAATTCATATATTCTTTCCAGCATCTTCGGTAAATTTAAAAAGTCTACTAAGGCGCCAGTTTGTTCCGTAACAACATCTTCAAAACCTCCAGCGTTTTTAAACCCTATAACAGGGACTTTTGTATCTAATGCTTCTAAAACAACGTTGGGAAAAGGATCTTCTCTTGAAGTTAATAAATATAAATCAGCCCCGGCGTTATATAAACCGATATCTGGAGTAGGCTCCACTAATGTGAAATGTGCTGTATATCTTTGGGAGAGCGTATTTAAAAAATGAACATCCGTTCTCCCGACCCAGATAAAATGAATATTCGTATGAACCTTTCTTACTGAGTAAGCAATAAGTGAGAATAAATCTATCCCTTTTCGATGATCAGCGAAACCTACGCCCAAAATGATTTTGCTGTCTAGAGGCAGGTTGTGTTTTTTTCGTAATTCGTTTCTAGCTTTTGCAATATTGTTCTTATAAGGATTGTGGTTAAACAAACCTTGAGGGAGGATGTGGCATTTTTGATGATCTAATTGGGTGATTGTACGGAATTTTTCATACACGTACTGTGAAGGGAAGACAATTTTGTAAGCAAACTCGGCAATGTTTCTAGCTTTTCCCTCGGCAGAGTACTGTTGTATTAAATGCGGCAATTCATGTATTAATGAAATAACTTGTATATTGTGTTTAGCTAGTAGTGCAACTATATCACCGCTTATGACGGTACTACATATGGCGATGGTATAGTCTTGTGATAATAACTCCTTTATTAATAATTCGACCTTTTCTTCCGTTTGGTAGTCTTCCTCTAGGCAATAAACAGGACCATACTTTTGAAAGTCGTGGATTAAAATGCCCGTTCCAATAGAAATAATTGCGACGGAGTAATGAAAGTTTTCTTTAAGAGCTTTAATAGTATGTAAAGAAAGTAGCTGTGCTCCGTGGAAATGGGCATCATGGGATACATAAATGATCTTCTTATTAACATGCATTTCATAACGCCTCCTAAGTTTATTTATCATTCCTAGAGATAAGTGGGAGGAGAGAAATAGTGACTTTAGCTGGGATGTTCTCAAAATAAAAAATGCTATCCTTAATATATATTTGTTTGATCTGATATTCATTCTTTAGAAAGGTATTAGTAGTAAGTAAATAAATGAGTATAAACTGTAGATTATTAAAGTGACTACACAAGTTTAATAATCTCTAGGGATGGACTAGAAATTCGGAAGTTTCAATGCTTTTTATGATTTGTAAAATAAAAACAAAAAGGTGTTGACGATTAGGGTATAGAGGTGTAATATAGAACAAGTCGCCGATGAAA
>NZ_ALBR01000005.1:0-21809 GCF_002081505.1 Bacillus sp. CDB3
AACTACTTAGTCGCTCATTCGCGACTTCCTTATGTTAACATCTTCGTTAGTTAATGTCAACTAAGTTTTTATTTCGTTTGCCGCGTTCTGCGTTATTGCATCGGCGACTTGTTCTATATTACACCTCTACATACTAATCGTCAATATGTTTTTCTAAAAAAATATAAAAAGGCTTATTCTTTTTAAAATAAGCCTTTTTATCACATATAACTCTATTCATTTACTATTTATCTATAATTGGTAACGAAACGATAAATTGAATAATACTATCCTCATATTCCGCTCGTATACTACCACCCTGCAATTCAACAATACTTTTCGCAATAGCTAATCCAAGCCCCGATCCTTCTGTTACTCTACTTCTAGATTGATCCTTCTTATAAAAACGTTCAAACAAGCTCCCTAACTCTTCTCTCGTAAACTCTTCGCTATGATTCGCAATTACAATTTGTATATCCCTGCGCTGCCTTTGAAGAGAAACCTTTATCTCTCCATCATCTTTACTATACTTAATCGCATTCATTAGTAAATTATCAAATACACGAACCATCTTTTCCGAATCAATCGATGCATAGGCACGTTCCTCAGGAAACTTCTTAACAAACGTAAGTCCATGCTCTTCTGCCTGCGGTACTAACTCTTCTATTAATTGCTCCAATAACTCATTTATACAAACCTCTTGTTTTTCCATTACAACTTGCTCGTTTTTTAACTTCGTATACTCAAATAAATCTTCTATTAAATTCTTTAACTGCTCCGACTTTGCAAAAGCAATTCTCGTATACTCATCATGCTGTTCTTTATTTTCATATTTTGAGTCTCTAAGTAATCTTAAGTAACCCATAATAGAAGTAAGTGGTGTACGCAAATCATGAGATACATTCGTAATGAGCTCATTTTTCTGCTTTTCTAATTTACGCTCTTTTTCTATATTATTCATAAGCTCTTCTGCCATATTGTTAATATTCTCAGTTAAAGACGCAATCTCATCCTCACCTTTTTTCTCAATACGATACGCTAAGTTTCCTTTTTCTATTTCCTTTACACCCTGTGCCATCGCTTCAATCTGCTTCATCTTCCTCTTTGTTATATAGAAGAAAGAGAAAATGAATACGAGTACACCTATGAAAAACGGAAACGGTCCTTCTTGCGTATCATACATTACTACACCATCCGGAATTCCACTAACAAACATATATAAATTCTTATCTTCTATTGTAATAGGTGAAAAAGCTATAAATTCTTTTCTCGTATTTTCAAATATATCTTGACCATTTGAATAGTTGATCGCAAATGATGCTGCATTACGAATCGTATTATGCAAATCGATTTGCTCTTCTTGCGCCTGCTTTGTTTTATATAAAACTTTACCACTTTCATCAGTAACCAATATTTTTAAAGCTCTATTTCCTCGCTCTAAATTTTGATTCTCCATCTCGATCATATTGGATATAGCTTCTAATTTATTTTCATGAACCGAACTATTCGCTGCTCTTTGAGCTTGGTAATTAATTTGTTGCATACCAGACCGATAATCGACAGTCGCTTGACGATTCGCATTCTCAAAAAATGGCGCAGCTCCCTTTGCAAAAAAAACTCCTAATAACGCACAAGCAGCAAAAGTAGTAACCAATTGAATTCTTATACTCTTTCGTACGCTCTTTACTAATTTCTCAATTAATTGTCTTGTTTTCCTCACATAAGTAAATGGATTAAATATCTTTTTCAATCTTATACCCCACTCCCCATACTGTTTTTATATATCTCGGCTTCCTTGGATTCTCCTCAATCTTTTCACGTACTTTTCGAATATGTACCATTACAGTGTTATCAGACTGGAAAGATCTTTCGTTCCAAACTTTTTCATAAATTTGCTCAGCGCTAAAGACCATACCTGGATTACGAGCTAGCAATTCTAAAATTGAAAATTCCCTTGGAGTTAGCTTCACTTCTCCTCCCTCTACAATGACTTTATGAGTTGTGATGTTTATTGTCATATCTCCAATTTCTAACTCGTCCTCATTTTGAATAGCAAAACCATTCATTTTCATATAACGACGTAGCTGAGATTTAATTCTTGCGATTAACTCTAACGGATTAAATGGTTTTGTTACGTAATCATCTGCACCTGTTGTTAATCCTAAAATTTTATCCATATCTTGCGTTTTTGCCGATAGCATAATAATCGGCATTTCCTTTGCTTCCCTTACTTTCATACACATATGAATACCATCTACTTTTGGCATCATAATATCTAATACGACTAAGTGCACTTCATTTTCTTCTAATATACGTAACCCTTCTTCTCCGTCCCCTGCTTGCAGTACTTTATATCCTTCGTTCTTTAAATAAATTGTAATAAGATTCCTAATTTCTTTTTCATCATCTACGACAAGTATTGTTTCGTGTGCCACAATATCTCCCCCATCACTTTTTTAATCCCTAACTTCTATTATAGGAAAACTTCTGAAGAAAAACGCTCGGAAATCCTTAAGATTTTCTGAAGACGCAAAAAAGGTCTAGACTCCCCTTAAGTCTAGACCTTTCAAAAAACCCCTTTTATTTACGAACGTAGATGAAATATAGTACGAATAAAACTCCCATAACATACATAATTGGATGAACCTCTTTACGACGGCCACTCACAACCATTGTAATTGGATAGAAGATAAATCCGATTGCAATTCCTGTTGCGATACTATACGTAAGTGGCATTGAAATGATAGTAAAGAATGCTGGTACTGCAATCTCGAATTTCTTCCAATCAATTTCTCCTAAAGATGAAACCATCAAGATTCCTACAATAATTAATGCTGGCGCTGTTACAGCTGGTGTCACAACACTTAATAGCGGCGAGAAGAATAGTGCCAGTAAGAAGAACCCTGCTGTTACAACTGCTGTAAATCCAGAACGTCCTCCTGCCGCTACCCCTGCAGACGACTCAATGTAAGATGTTGTTGTTGATGTACCTAAGATCGCACCGATTACAGTTGCAATCGCATCTGCAAATAACGCTTTCCCTGCACGTGGTAATTTATTGTTCTTCATTAATCCTGCTTGATTCGCAACCGCTACAAGCGTACCTGCTGTATCAAAGAAATCGATAAAGAAGAACGTTATAATAACAATACCCATTTCAACAGTGAAAATATCTCCAAAGTGAGTTAACGCTACACCGAACGTTGGTTCTAAGCTCGGTATTGCTCCCACTACAGCTTTCGGAGTATCAATTAATCCTGTTGCCACTCCTAAGATTGCTGTAAGAATCATACCGTAGAAAACTGCACCGTTGATTTTCTTAATCATGAAGATGATTGTAGTAACAACTCCGAAGATCGCTAGTAACGTTGTGCCCTTTGTTAAGTCCCCCAACCCAACAAGGACAGCATCATTTTTCACGATAATTCCGGCATTTTGGAATCCAAGGAAGGCAATAAACAATCCGATACCTGCTGCTACTGCAAACTTTAACTCTGATGGAATTGCATTAATGATTTTTTCACGAATACCTGAAGCAGTAAGAATAATAAAGATAATACCTGACATTAATGTTCCAGCAATTGCCGTTTGCCACGGAATTCCCATCGTTAACACCGCTGTATAAGCAAAGAATGCGTTAATTCCCATACCTGGTGCTAATGCTATTGGATACTTGGCGAATATCCCCATAATTAACGAACCAATCGCTGCTGCTAATGCTGTAGCAACGAATACTGCACCTGGATCCATTCCTGTACCTGCCGGTAATCCTTTAACATTCCCAAGCGACAGCGTAGCAGGATTGACAAATAGTACGTAAGCCATAGATAGAAATGTCGTTAAACCTGCTATGAACTCTGTTTTATAATTTGTGCCGAGTTCATCAAACTGAAAATAGCGTTTCATCTTACGTTTCCCCCGTTATATGATTACTCGCCGTATTTCACCCTAGCCCTCTTTTATCTCGAAAAATAAAAAAGGCTTCCATTGCATATACATGGAAGCGTTCTATAAACAAAGACAAGTTTCCCCTCATCTTTATCAAAACGCCTCGTAGTCAAGCCATTTACGGTAGCTAGGTAGAAACTTTCGGGCCATATCCCCGATATTATACGACGGCATAATATTCACTTTTCGTTTGAATTACATACTCATATTAACTCTTGAAAGTATTTTTGTCAATTTAAAAACGAACATTATTCAAAGTTTTTATGTTTTCGTTCGCTATAAAAGCTTTTTCACGCATCGATTTCTTATTATTACCATTATTTTTGGGTTTATATATGTATAATTACTGAAAAAACGTTCTAACTTATTAACTGTAAGTTTTGATACATTCGTTTTTTCATACTCTACATTCTCTAACTCATATTCATCTAACCATGTATGCCATAATTCAATATCCTTATAAGGTACGGTAATACTATTTAAGTACTCTTTCACATACTGCGGTAGTAGCTTACTATTATTATTTTCTATCTTATAAATGTTTTTCTTCTTTGAGTAGTATCTGGCCAATTGATTTTGATGATCTTCATCAATTAAAAGATGTTCCTCTTCAGCATCACCATTAATAAGAAATATCTTTTCATTTTTATCCGATACTAATCCTTTTAACATTCCTCCAAAGAGACGATATAGCTCCTTCTCTTTATAACCTAATCCTAACAAATCATTAAATGATTTAATGCTGTCATCACCACTATTTAAACTAGGTAGTTCAACATCCGTAGCCAAGAAGTTATATATACTCATCATCCCTCTCCCATCTAATACATTATCTTCAACACATTCCAACATTTAACTCATTTTTGGCTACGATTTAAAATGGATATAAACTTTCTTTCAATAAGATGAGAAGTTAATTCACAATATATTTAATATAGGTATCTACGCGAATAATCAGTACTGTGTAACCTTCGACTAAAACCAACACTAAAAATTTCAGTTGAAGGTTTCAACAATATTCTCAAGAAAATATATATATAAGATTTTCTTGAAAAATTCAGATTAGGAAGTGTTGATATGGATGGTGTAGTTATATCTAAGAACTGGGAAGATAAAGGTTATTCACTACCTAACATTCCTAGGGAAAAAAATTACTGTGAAAGCTTATTGAAAATACTTAAAATTATTCAAACCTATGATACAAACGATCAAAAAGTGGATATTTCAAATGAAAAATATGATATTAATTATTTGTGCACACGACTACAGATTACTGGTTTTGTAGAAAGAAATGGAGATAGATGGATACTCACCACCTTCTCTACAGATTTCATGCAAAATCAAGATCAAAACGATCTTTTCCACTACTTACATTCGAAGATAAAATTTTTCGGAGAAATACTCTTTTATTTAAAAGAAAAAGATATGACTATTGGAGAAATATTAAATTTAGCAACAACAAAGTATTCATTCAGCTGGAAAACAAAATCACCTGTATCTGATCGATTACGTTGGTTGACTGATTTAGGGTGCTTAGAGTTCTCAGAGTTCAAGTATTTATATTCTATTACTAATATAGGTGAAAATTTTCTGAATAACCTTATGATAAATGACTTTGATTTTAAAAACCTTCATAAATCCGACCATTCTACTAGACGACTATTTAAAATAGAGAATATCCCTGAATGGATAAGAGATATTAGTGATTTAGATAAGAAAATAGAAGGATTAGGTTATCTTGCTGGTGGTCAGCATAATACTCTTACTACTACAAAAGTTTTTATCAGATTCATCGGAGAAAAAAAAGATATAAACGATATATCAGACTTCGCTTTTACGAAATATGAAATAAGCAATTCTTCAGTTAAGCATTATCTTCATACTCTTGAAAAACTTAATTTAATTTTCCGCACAAGTTTTTCCGAGTATTCAATCACGGAATACGGTAAAGAAATATTAGAAATTGAGGAACTGGATTTTATATTCTATCTAGATAAAATCTTACTGTATTTACTAGATATGTTGCCGTATATGAATAAATCTAGGAAAAGCATTAACGAGCTAATGGCTATATCTAGATCCAAGTATAACTTTGAAAAAAATAATAAAGATGCTATTAGAAAAAGGATTAATTTACTCCTAAGTGCAAATTTAGTTACAAAGTTAGATCATTTTCACTACAAGACTTCTGAATTAGGAGCACAGATTGTTGATTTGATTCAAAAAGATATTGAACATGAAGAAGTTTTGACATCGCCCGTTGCAGAAAACGAAAAGGAAATTGAGGATATTTTAGTAGAATTGAGAGTAGCATCTGGAGATTCTACTAATCCTGAACGCTTTGAAAAAATTTGCGCTATTTGTTTCGAAATGTTGGGATATGAAAGTAAATAGATCGGTGGATCGGGTGATACAGATATTCTAGTTCAAACCATATCATCTCCAAAATTTTCGTATAGAATTATCATTGATACTAAATCAACAAGCTCACCTTCTGTAAATGAAAGTCAAATTGATTTTGATACATTAAAAGAACATAAAGTAAAAAACAATGCTGATTTTGTAGTTATAGTCGGGAAATCATTTTCATCATCAAGATTATTACATAGAGCTAAAGAACATGGGGTAGTACTAATCGATATAGAAAGTTTGAGTGATTTGATTTTAAGTCATATGAAGGTGCCACTCTCATATGAATCATATAAAAATCTTTTTTTGTCCGGTGGTCTATTAGATTTAACAAAAATTGAAGAGGATAGCAATCATTTAATACGAAAGAATAATTTGATTAAAGAAATATTAAATTGTTTAATTGAACAGAATGACGATGAAGTTACTAACGGTATTTTAACTGAGAGAGAAATATATTTTATTCTCAAGAATTCAAATTTATTAAAAGAAAATCTTTCATTGAAGGAAATTCAAGAAACGCTAACCTTTTTATCTTCTCCCTTTATCAACGGTATAAAAAAGACTAAAGACGGTTATTACGCTATGGGGTCTTTAAATGAGATATCTAAAACCTTTCAATTTTATGGAGGGATATCAGCAAACAAATAAATGGATTCTGTAAGGCTTGAACACAATCAGATTAAAGATAGTAAATATTATTAATTAACATTAACTGTAATACTTAATAAAACCCTAATAGAAGTTTGAGCGAATTCCGGAACAGGATATATTTCAAAACACCTAAACCATCTGTTCCTCACCTGTTTACAAAGACAAACAAAAGAAAAGAAGCTTAGATCCCTTATAAACCAAGGGTCCTAAGCTTCTTTTTACTATTCCCACTCAATAGTTGCTGGTGGCTTACTCGTTATATCATACACGATACGGTTAACGTGTTTTACTTCGTTTACGATACGTACAGAGATTTTCTCTAATACATCCCAAGGGATACGTGCCCAGTCAGCTGTCATACCATCGATAGATGTTACTGCGCGGATACCTACTGTGTAATCGTAAGTACGCTCGTCACCCATAACACCTACACTACGCATACCAGGAAGCGCAGTGAAGTATTGCCAAACTTCGCGGTCTAATCCTGCTTTTATAATTTCTTCACGTAAAATCGCATCAGATTCACGAACGATTTCTAATTTCTCTTCTGTGATTTCACCTAATACACGAATACCAAGTCCTGGACCTGGGAATGGTTGACGCCATACGATTTCATCAGGAATTCCTAATTCAGATCCTAATACACGTACTTCATCTTTAAATAAAGTGTTTAAAGGCTCAATTAATTTGAACTGCATGTCTTCTGGAAGTCCACCAACGTTATGGTGAGATTTAATTGTTTGTGCAGTTGCTGTACCACTTTCAACGATATCTGTGTAAAGTGTACCTTGCGCTAGGAAGTCCATACCTTGTAATTTAGATGCTTCATCATCAAATACGTAAATGAATTCGTTACCGATGATTTTACGTTTTTGTTCTGGATCTTCTACACCTTTTAACTTGTTCATAAAGCGTTCTTTTGCATCCACTTTAATAACGTTCATATGGAAGCCTTCGCTAAATGTTTTCATAACACCTTCTGCTTCATCTTTACGAAGTAAACCGTGGTCAACGAAAATACATGTTAGTTGATCGCCGATTGCTTTATGAATTAATACCGCTACAACAGAAGAGTCTACACCGCCACTAAGTGCGCATAATACTTTTTTGTCTCCAACAGTTTCACGGATTTTCTCTAATTCTACTTCGATAAAGTTCTCCATGTTCCATCCTTCAGAACAACCACATGCGCCGAATACGAAGTTTTTAATTAAATCGTTACCGTGCTCAGAGTGACGTACTTCTGGGTGGAATTGTACACCGTATAAGTTTTTCGCTTCATTGCTCATACCAGCAATTGGACAAGACTCACTTGTCGCATCTACTACGAATCCTTCAGGTAAACCAGTTACTAAGTCACCATGGCTCATCCATACAACTTGCTCTTCTGGAAGGTTCGTATATAATTTTGATTCGTTCTCTACTTTAAGAACAGCTTTTCCGTATTCACGGTGGTTTGCGCGTTCTACTTTACCACCGAAGTGTTGTGTCATAAGCTGCATACCGTAACAAATACCGAAAATCGGTAATCCTAGCTCGAATATTTTTTCATCACAATGTAATGCACCTTCACCGTATACACTATTTGGTCCACCAGAGAAAATAATCCCTTTTGGATTCATTGCTTTAATTTCTTCTGCAGTAATTGTATGTGGATGAAGTTCACTGTATACACCGAACTCACGAATTCGACGTGCTATTAACTGATTGTACTGACTCCCAAAATCTAAAACGATAATTGTATCGTGCTGCTTTTTCAAAATAATCACCCCAACGTTAGTTCTCGTATATAAATATTTTCACCAATTTGGCGAAAAGCATTACCAATATAATAAAAAAAGCCAGTCCTCCGCCTCTAGTCTCATAACAAAGAAAAGGCAGGGGTCTGGCTTTATAAAGAAAGATAGTCTCCGCTCTTTATAAATATAAGACACACTGCCTTCATAGTCAGGTTGTTTACGGTAACCCGGTAGAGACTCTCAAACCATATCATTGAGGATATATGAAGGATCGTTTTATATTATCTTCCTAGATTCTAACAATGAAGTATCAATATGGTCAAGAGAGAAAGCGACAAAATTCTACAGAAATTAAATTCCTTTTCTAAAAAACACAAAAAAACATCCACTTCTATATAGAAGTGGATGTTTTTCGAGCGAACGGAATTACATCATTCCGCCCATACCGCCCATGCCCATGCCGCCCATGTCAGGCATTGCTGGTGCATTTGGTTCTGGCTTGTCAGCTACTACAGCTTCAGTCGTTAAGAACATAGCTGCAACAGATGCTGCGTTTTGAAGTGCAGAGCGAGTTACTTTAGCTGGATCTACGATACCAGTTTCAAGCATGTTAACCCACTCGCCAGTAGCTGCGTTGAAACCAACGCCTACTTTTTCGCCTTTTAGACGCTCTACAACTACAGATCCTTCTAGACCAGCGTTGATTGCGATTTGACGAACTGGCTCTTCTAATGCACGAAGTACGATGTTGATACCTGTTGCTTCGTCGCCTTCAGCTACGATAGAAGCTACTTTTGTGTATACGTTCATAAGTGAAGTACCACCACCTGCAACGATACCTTCTTCTACTGCTGCACGAGTTGAGTTAAGTGCATCTTCAATACGAAGTTTGCGCTCTTTTAACTCAGTTTCAGTTGCTGCACCGACTTTAATTACTGCTACGCCACCTGCTAATTTAGCAAGACGCTCTTGTAATTTTTCACGATCGAATTCAGAAGTAGTTTCTTCTAATTGCGCACGGATTTGGCCAATGCGAGCTTCGATTTGTTGTGTATTTCCAATACCTTCAACTACAGTTGTGTTTTCTTTCGTTACAACGATTTTACCTGCGCGTCCTAAAGATTCAACTGTAGCAGATTTTAAGTCACGTCCTAATTCTTCAGTGATTACTTCGCCACCAGTTAAGATTGCGATATCTTCTAGCATTGCTTTACGACGGTCACCAAATCCAGGAGCTTTAACAGCTACTACATTGAATGTACCACGAAGTTTGTTCACTACTAATGTAGCTAACGCTTCGCCTTCTACATCTTCAGCAATGATAAGAAGTGGTTTACCTTGTTGTACCACTTGCTCTAATACTGGTAAGATTTCTTGGATGTTAGAAATCTTTTTGTCAGTGATTAAGATGTATGGGTTATCAAGAACCGCTTCCATTTTGTCAGAATCAGTAATCATGTAAGGAGATGCATATCCACGATCAAATTGCATACCTTCTACTACGTCCAATTCTGTTGTGAATCCTTTAGATTCTTCTAAAGTAATAACGCCGTCGTTACCAACGCGCTCCATTGCTTCAGCGATTAATTGACCTACTTCTTCGTCAGCTGCAGAAATAGCAGCTACTTGTGCGATAGAAGATTTACCTTCGATTGGTTTAGAAATCGCTTTTAATTCTTCAATTGCAGCAGTAACAGCTTTTTCGATACCTTTACGAAGACCCATTGGGTTAGCACCAGCTGTTACGTTTTTAAGACCTTCACGAATCATAGCTTGTGCTAATACAGTTGCAGTTGTCGTTCCGTCACCAGCTACATCGTTTGTTTTGCTAGCAACTTCTGCCACTAATTTCGCACCCATGTTTTCGAATGCATCTTCTAATTCGATTTCTTTTGCGATTGTTACACCGTCATTTGTAATAAGTGGTGAACCGAATTTTTTCTCAAGTACAACGTTACGACCTTTTGGTCCAAGCGTTACTTTTACTGCGTTTGCAAGAGTGTCGACACCGCGAAGCATCGAACGACGTGCTTCTTCACTAAATTTAATATCTTTTGCCATAATAATTGACCCCCTTGGATTTTTTAAAATGTATATAATTAACCGATAATTGCTAAAATGTCACTTTCACGTAAAATCAAGTAGTCTGTACCTTCGTATTTCACTTCAGTACCTGCATATTTTGAGAAGATGATAAGATCACCTGCTGCTACCTCTAAAGCAACACGCTCACCATTTTCAAGCACTCGGCCTGTACCTACTGCAATAACTTTACCCTCTTGTGGTTTTTCTTTTGCAGTGTCTGGTAATACAATACCACTTGCTGTTTTTTCTTCTGCTTGAACAAGTTCAATTACAACGCGATCACCTAATGGCTTTAGCATGAACAATAACCTCCTCATTTTGTTATGTAAATTTTATTTATTAGCACTCAAGTCACACGAGTGCTAACACACTTCTAATAATAAATAATCTCAATTTCTTTTGCAAGTAAAAAAATCATAATTTTTTCGCAAATTACTATATATACTTTTCTATATAAAATCCTTCTTCTACTACCTTTACTATATGAATCGTTGTTTCCACCACTCGTATGTTACAATATGAAAGACACCCTAAGTTGTTTTCGCTAAACACACAACTTTTTCCTGTCTTCTATTTTAATTTCAAATAAAGATTTACAAAAGAATCATAATTCGAACGAAAGTTTATATGATAGGTAGCATATTTACATGTTATCCTACTTTATCTCATACACTAGAGTTAGAAAGGATGGTTAAACCATTTGAAGAAACAATATTGGTGGGTTATCGTTACATACATTTTAATGCAGTTATCAGGCATTGCCGGGTTACCGCTTCTCCTGAAAACTGGACTATACGATAATAGGGGATTTACTAGAGAGGAAAAGATTCAGCTCATAACTGGTCATTGGGCTATCATTAGCTTTTTCATTGCATTATGCGTTGTACTTTGGTTACTCAGAACAGACATTCGCGACAGGCATTTAGATAAAATGCGCTCTACTACTCCAGCTACAGTTGGATGGATTTTCATCGGATTTTTCTTAGCACTATTTTCACAAAGTATTGCCGGTATGATCGAAATGCGGTTATTAGGGATTACACCTGGCTCTGAAAATACAGAAAGACTTATGGACATCGCAAGAACGACACCTTGGTTCCTTATCGTCATATCTATAATCGGACCTATTTTGGAAGAAATCGTATTTAGAAAAATTTTATTCGGTACACTTTATAAGAAGTTTAACTTCTTTATTGCTGCTATCATTAGTTCACTTGTATTCGCGGCGATTCATTTTGATTTTACTCACTTATTGGTATACACTTCTATGGGGCTCGTATTCGCCTTTTTATATGTAAAAACGAAACGTATTATCGTCCCTATTGCAGCCCATGTTGCAATGAATACATTAGTTGCAGTTGCTCAAGTTTTAGTAAGCAATGAACAAATTCAAGAAATGATTAAAGAAGCTGAGAAAATGCAAGGCTTTATCGGAGGATTTTTTGTATGAGAAACTCACCATTGTTCATGGCTGCATTGTACTTTCTTCTTGGATGTATCTTTACACGTTTCGCCATTACGAACGTAACAGATACAATCTGGAATATGTGGACAATACTATTTGCAGTTATGGCAACAATTGATTTTAATTTGGCACTTCGCCTTATCTTAGTTAAATTCACAAAGAAAAAACAATAATAAAACGCAGAGGTCGCTTCCTCTGCGTTTTATTGTGGATAATTCTTCAAAAAGTAAACAAGTGTTTGTAACTCTACAGCTAAATCAATATGATGAATTCTTATATTTTCTGACACATTTAAGCGTGCTGGTGTAAAATTTAAAATACCATGCACGTTCGTTTCTGCCAATCTATCTGCCACAGATTGTGCTACTGTAGCGGGTACTGTTAATATCGCCACTTGTATATCAGTTGATAAACGTTCTTCTAGTTCATCCAAATGATATACAGGAATGCCTCCGATTTCTGTTCCAACTTTCTCTTCACTAACGTCAAACGCCATTTCAATTTTTGTATTATTGTTTTTCGTGAAATTATAATGTAAGAAAGCGGTCCCTAAATTACCTACTCCAATAAGTGCTACACGTGTTATATCATCTTGGTCGAGTGTTTCACGGAAAAATGATAATAAATAATTTACGTTATATCCATAACCTTTTTTCCCTAACGCTCCAAAATATGAAAAATCTCTTCGAATAGTTGCGGAATCAACCTTTACCGCTTCACTCAATTCGGCTGATGAAACACGTTGCTTACCAGAAAGAGATAAGTTTTGGATAAATCGATAGTATAGAGGCAATCGTTTGGCAGTGGCCTGTGGAATTTTTTGCTGATCCATATAACCTCTCCTCTCTTCCTATCTTTATTCATATACTTGAATCAAATACAGAAGTTTAGCACTCATGAATTTCCTTGTATAATAAAGAGAAGAAGTATTCTCTCTTTATTTTAAACTATACACTATTTTTAGTATGATTGAGAAATATAAACATGGCAAAGTTAAGAAATTATTTGAGGTGAAAACATTGATTTTATTACAAGTAAACGCGCTTTCGAAATTATACGGTGCAGAAACGATTCTTGCAAACATAAAATTGGAAGTACAAACGAAAGATCGTATCGCATTAGTCGGACGAAATGGAGCCGGAAAATCTACATTATTAAAAATAATAGCTGGTGAGTTATCTCATGATGGTGGTGAAATTATAAAACCGAAAGATGTCTCAATGGGGTATTTAGCTCAAAATACCGGATTAGAAACGTCTTTAACAATTTGGGATGAAATGTTAACCGTCTTTACACACTTGCAGCAAATGGAGACAAAACTTCGAAGGCTAGAGCAAGAGATGGGCAAAGAAGAAAACTTTTCAAATGCAGCTATATACGAGAAATTATTAGCTGATTATGACCAATTACAATTAGATTATAAAGATCAAGGTGGCTATCAGTACGAAGCGGATATCCGCTCTATTTTAAGCGGTCTTGGCTTCCCAGTTGAAATGCACCAGACGACAATTTCTACATTAAGTGGTGGGCAAAAAACACGATTAGCTCTTGGTAAATTATTATTAACTAAACCAAACTTACTTATTTTAGACGAGCCTACAAACCATTTGGACATTGAAACATTAACTTGGCTTGAACAATATTTACAAGGTTATCCTGGCGCAATTTTAATCGTTTCCCATGACCGTTATTTCTTAGATAAACTCGTTACACAGGTATACGAAATTTCTAATAAGGAAAGCAGACGATTTGTTGGTAACTACAGTAAATATTTAGACTTAAAATCGGCACTATACGAGCAAGAGATGAAACGGTATGAAAAACAACAGGATGAAATTGCTAAACTTGAAGACTTTGTGCAAAAAAATATAGCTCGTGCATCTACGACAAAGCGCGCTCAAAGTCGCCGTAAACAATTAGACAGAATGGAATTATTAACTAGACCATTGGGCGATTCTAAGTCAGCTTTCTTCCACTTTGATATTGAAAAACAAAGCGGAAATGATGTTTTACAAGTGAAAGATGCAACTATTGGCTATGATGAAGATCCGATTATTGAACATGTAACTATGCGCTTAACTCGTGGGGATAGTGTTGCTTTAGTTGGACCGAACGGAATTGGGAAATCCACATTGTTAAAATCACTTGTGAATAAGTTACCTCTACTAAATGGTGATGTTTCTTTCGGATCAAATGTATCTGTTGGTTATTATGATCAAGAACAAGCTAACTTAACATCTTCTAAGCGAGTTTTAAATGAACTATGGGATGAATATCCTCTGCAACCTGAAAAAGAAATTCGCACTATACTAGGCAACTTTTTATTCACAGGGGATGATGTACTAAAGCCAGTATCTTCTCTTAGTGGTGGACAAAAAGCCCGATTAGCTCTCGCAAAGCTTATGATGCAAAAATCAAATTTACTAATTCTTGATGAGCCAACGAACCATCTTGATTTAAATAGTAAAGAGATTCTAGAGAATGCTTTAATTGATTATCCAGGTACTCTTCTATTCGTCTCTCATGACCGCTACTTTATTAATCGTGTAACGACAACAGTTGTTGAGTTATCAACAGAAGGTGCACAAGAATATTTAGGTGACTACGATTACTACGTTGAAAAGAAGAATGAAATGATTGAACGTGCAGAATTTGAACAACAAGAACAGCAAGAAAATCAGGCACCTGTTCAAAAAACTGTAGCTCAAGAAAAATTAAATTATCTCGAAGAAAAAGAGCGTAAACAATTAGAGCGTCAACGCACTCGGAAAATTGAGGAGCTAGAACAAAACATCGTAGAATTTGAAGAAGAAATTGCTACATTAGAAGATCAGCTTTGCTTACCAGAAATATATGCAGATTATGAAAAGGCTAGTGAAATTACATCTAAAAAGCAAACACTACAAGAACAACTTGAAGCTTGTATGGCAGAATGGGAAGAACTGCATATATAAGTGAACTTAAACAAAAAGGATGTCTCATACGTCGAGGATGTGTGAGACATCCTTTTTATTTTCTATTTTAAAATCAGTGCCTTAACACATGAAATTATATCAACGATTTTTTGAATATATATACCGTAACTTAAAATATATGAATGATTCGACAAGAACTATCGTTTTACCGACAAAGATTGACAATAGTAGCAACCTATATAATAAGAGGCGGATGTTTCAAAAGTTTTTTGGGATATCTTCTTGTTTTTTATTTCCCGAAAAAGAATATCTTTAAAGGTCAGACTTCACCCGTTTTATCCACAAGTTTATACACATATCCACCTTTATAAAATAGACATTAAAATAACTTTTCCACATTATCCACATTCCCGAAAAAAGTTATACACATTTTATATACACAACAAAACCCATATTATCAACAGATAATATGGGTTTTATCCACAGTCTGTGGTTAATTTTGTGTATAACTATGCCTCAATATCTAATCCTGGATTTGCATTTAAAGCTAATGTCGCACGTTTTCCTTGTTCGTATGCAATTGTACCTGCAGCTGCAATCATCGCTGCATTATCTGTGCATAAAGATAGAGGCGGGATAATTAGCTCTATATTTTCTTTTTGCGCAAATTCTGCTTCTAAACGTGCACGAAGCCCTTTATTAGCAGCTACTCCACCAGCAAGAAGCACTTGCTTTACGTTATATGCATCCGCCGCACGAGACGCTTTCGTTACAAGTACGTCGATTACACTTTCTTGGAAACTTGCTGCTAAATCTTCCGGTGCAATTTCTATACCACGTTGTTTTGCGTTATGCACAGTGTTGATAACTGCCGATTTCAATCCACTAAAGCTAAAATCATACGAATCCGGCTCTAGCCATGCACGAGGCAAATCAATTGTCGGCTTTCCTTCATGTGCAAGGCGATCAATATGAGGACCACCTGGATATGGCATAGATAACGTACGAGCTACTTTATCATATGCTTCCCCTGCTGCATCATCTCGTGTTTCACCAATCACTTCAAATGAACCGTGTTCTTTCATATAAACAAGCTCCGTATGTCCACCAGATACAACAAGTGATAGTAATGGGAATTGTACTTCTTTTACTAAACGGTTTGCATAAATATGACCAGCAATATGATGAACACCAACTAGAGGGATATCATGCGCAAAAGCCACAGCTTTCGCTGCATTTACACCTATTAAAAGTGCTCCAACCAAACCAGGTCCTTCTGTTACGGCAATTGCATCAATATCCTCGAAAGTGATATTCGCTTCTTTTAAAGCTTCCTCTAGCACAACTGTAATTTCTTCTACATGGTGACGGGATGCAATCTCTGGTACGACTCCGCCAAAACGCTTATGACTTTCAATTTGTGATGCAACGATATTCGCAATAATTTCCGTTCCATTTTTAACAACTGCTACTGCTGTTTCATCACAGCTTGTTTCAATACCAAGTATAATCGTATTTTTTTTCCATTATATATTCACCCACATTACGAGACCATCTTCCTGATTGTCTGCATAGTATCGTTTACGAATCCCACCATTTTGAAATCCGTATTTTCTGTATAACTGTTTTGCTGCTTCATTTGATACGCGTACTTCAAGTGTCATCGTTTTTACTCCTAGGTCTTTCGCCTCCGAAATAACCTCTTTCAATAAGGCATCTCCTAACTTTTGACCTCGGTACTCTGGCAAAATAGCTATATTTGTTATATGTGATTCATCAATAATTATCCACAATCCACAATAACCAATTACGCGACCATCTTTTTCTAGCACAACATAATGTGCATGTTCATTCATCGCTAATTCACGTTGAAAAGCATCTGCAGTCCAAGGAGTTGAAAAAGACGCTTCTTCAATAGCTACAATTTGAGCAATATCATCGAGTGCCATCTTTCTAAATATCATATCCATTTTCTATAGACCTCTACTTCTTTTGGCTTTCTAACCAGTTTGTTTCAGCTTCCGCTAAACGAAGGTAACTAGGTACAAACGTATGCACATCTTGTTCTTCTTTTTGTAACCCTAAAAATGCTAGCTCACTTGGTCTTGGGTTATTCTTAGTGAAAGGAGCAAATACAGCTTGATCACCTAAGTATTCTATAATTGTTTCTTTATGCAATTTAACATCGTTACCAATAAATAAAACAGGCTGTTCTTTATCTTTTAACATTTGCAACCAGTCAACAATAAGCATAATTCGGTCTTCTTCTATTGAAGTTAACTGCTCCCCTTCATATGTATATAGCCCCGTGTAAATTTGACCACGTCGACCATCAAATAAAGGAGAGATTAATCCCTTAAAATTAGCACCATTTGCTGCCACTACTTCTAAACTTGATACACCTACAATTGGTATTTGAAGTGACCAAGCTAATGTTTTTGCAGCTGTCACACCTATACGAACACCTGTATATGATCCAGGTCCAGCTGCTACAACGATTTTAGTCAATTCTTTCGGTTTTACACCACATTCTTTTAAAAGTTTCTCTACAGCTGGCATAAGACGTACAGAATGGTTTTTTGTTAAATTTGTAATGATTTCTCCGATCACGTTCCCTTCCTCAATAAGGGATACACCCATTACGTAATTTGAAGTATCAATTGCTAGTACTTTCATTTTGTAATAGCTCCTCACATAATCTAATATAACGATTTCCAATTGGTTCGAGTACAATTTTCCTTGTATCATCTCCAGCATGGAATAAGCTGATTTGTAACTTTTCATTCGGTAAATATTCTTCTATTAAATGAGCCCATTCTACTACTGTAATCCCTTCACCATAGAAATACTCATCAAAGCCTAAGTCTTCTTCACTTTCCGCTAAACGATATACGTCCATATGATATAGCGGCAATCTTCCTTTATATTCTTTAATAATATTGAAGGTAGGACTATTTACAACTCTTTTCACACCAAGACCCTTTGCTAGTCCTTTTGTAAAAGTCGTCTTTCCAGCTCCAAGATCTCCTTCTAAAATAATTACATCTTGCGCCCCGACAAGTTCACCTAGTTTTTCTGATAATCTTTGTGTTTCCTCAGAAGATTTTGTTGTTACTTCATATTTACTCACAGACTTCACCTACTTTATTCACAATGTTCTCTGCTCTTTATTATACAGGTTTTAAATATATAAAAAAGTCCTTAGGAGTTTTCCTAAGGATAGTTTGACTGTCTTTATTAGTTTTTTGTTAAAACAAATAAAAAATACGAAACAACTTGTTTCGTTCTTTTCTTTATATAAAATGGCGGTCCCGACCGGGGTCGAACCGGCGATCTCCTGCGTGACAGGCAGGCATGTTAACCACTACACCACGGGACCATTGGTTGCGGGGACAGGATTTGAACCTGCGACCTTCGGGTTATGAGCCCGACGAGCTACCGTGCTGCTCCACCCCGCGATGATATAAATAGCTTGGCGACGTCCTACTCTCACAGGGACAAGGTCCCAACTACCATCGGCGCTAGAGAGCTTAACTTCCGTGTTCGGTATGGGAACGGGTGTGACCTCTCTGCCATCATCACCAAACTATGAAGGCATATTCCTTCAAAACTAGATAACATTGCTACATATTATATGGTTAAGTCCTCGATCTATTAGTATTCGTCAGCTCCACATGTCACCATGCTTCCACCTCGAACCTATCAACCTGATCATCTTTCAGGGATCTTACTAGCTTACGCTATGGGAAATCTCATCTTGAGGGGGGCTTCATGCTTAGATGCTTTCAGCACTTATCCCTTCCGCACATAGCTACCCAGCTATGCCCTTGGCAGAACAACTGGTACACCAGCGGTGCGTCCATCCCGGTCCTCTCGTACTAAGGACAGCTCCTCTCAAATTTCCTCGCCCACGACGGATAGGGACCGAACTGTCTCACGACGTTCTGAACCCAGCTCGCGTACCGCTTTAATGGGCGAACAGCCCAACCCTTGGGACCGACTACAGCCCCAGGATGCGATGAGCCGACATCGAGGTGCCAAACCTCCCCGTCGATGTGGACTCTTGGGGGAGATAAGCCTGTTATCCCCGGGGTAGCTTTTATCCGTTGAGCGATGGCCCTTCCATGCGGAACCACCGGATCACTAAGCCCGACTTTCGTCCCTGCTCGACTTGTAGGTCTCGCAGTCAAGCTCCCTTATGCCTTTGCACTCTACGAATGATTTCCAACCATTCCTGAGGGAACCTTTGGGCGCCTCCGTTACACTTTAGGAGGCGACCGCCCCAGTCAAACTGCCCACCTGACACTGTCTCCCGGGTCGATAAGACCCGTAGGTTAGAATTTCAATACAGTCAGGGCGGTATCCCACCAGCGCCTCCACCGAAGCTAGCGCTCCGGTTTCAATGGCTCCCGCCTATCCTGTACAAACTGTACCAAAATTCAATATCAGGCTACAGTAAAGCTCCACGGGGTCTTTCCGTCCTGTCGCGGGTAACCTGCATCTTCACAGGTACTATAATTTCACCGAGTCTCTGGTTGAGACAGTGCCCAAATCGTTACACCTTTCGTGCGGGTCGGAACTTACCCGACAAGGAATTTCGCTACCTTAGGACCGTTATAGTTACGGCCGCCGTTTACTGGGGCTTCAGTTCAGAGCTTCGCTTACGCTAACCCCTCTCCTTAACCTTCCAGCACCGGGCAGGTGTCAGCCCCTATACTTCGCCTTACGGCTTCGCAGAGACCTGTGTTTTTGCTAAACAGTCGCTTGGGCCTATTCACTGCGGCTTTCCGTTAAGAAAGCACCCCTTCTCCCGAAGTTACGGGGTCATTTTGCCGAGTTCCTTAACCAGAGTTCTCTCGCACACCTTAGGATTCTCTCCTCGCCTACCTGTGTCGGTTTGCGGTACAGGCACCTTTTATCTCGCTAGAAGCTTTTCTTGGCAGCGGGGAATCAAAGACTTCGCTCCATAAGGAGCTTCCCCATCACAGCTCAGCCTTCACGATAAGCGGATTTGCCTACTTATCAGCCTAACTGCTTGGACGTGCACAACCAATCGCACGCTTCTTCTATCCTTCTGCGTCCCTCCATTGCTCAAACGATAAAGAGGTGGTACAGGAATATCAACCTGTTGTCCATCGCCTACGCCTGTCGGCCTCGGCTTAGGTCCTGACTAACCCTGAGCGGACGAGCCTTCCTCAGGAAACCTTAGGCATTCGGTGGACGGGATTCTCACCCGTCTTTCGCTACTCATACCGGCATTCTCACTTCTAAGCGCTCCACCAGTCCTTCCGGTCTGACTTCACTGCACTTAGAACGCTCCCCTACCACTGATACCATTGGTATCAATTCGCAGCTTCGGTGGTGTATTTAGCCCCGGTACATTTTCGGCGCAGAGTCACTCGACTAGTGAGCTATTACGCACTCTTTAAATGGTGGCTGCTTCTAAGCCAACATCCTAGTTGTCTAAGCAACTCCACATCCTTTTCCACTTAATACACACTTTGGGACCTTAGCTGGCGATCTGGGCTGTTTCCCTCTTGACTACGGATCTTATCACTCGCAGTCTGACTCCTAAGGATAAGTCATTGGCATTCGGAGTTTGACTGAATTCGGTAATCCGATGAGGACCCCTAGTTCAATCAGTGCTCTACCTCCAAGACTCTTACACTTAAGGCTAGCCCTAAAGCTATTTCGGGGAGAACCAGCTATCTCCAGGTTCGATTGGAATTTCTCCGCTACCCACACCTCATCCCCGCACTTTTCAACGTGCGTGGGTTCGGGCCTCCATTCAGTGTTACCTGAACTTCACCCTGGACATGGGTAGATCACCTGGTTTCGGGTCTACGACCACGTACTAAACGCCCTATTCAGACTCGCTTTCGCTGCGGCTCCGTCTCTTCAACTTAACCTCGCACGGGATCGTAACTCGCCGGTTCATTCTACAAAAGGCACGCCATCACCCATTAACGGGCTCTGACTATTTGTAGGCACACGGTTTCAGGATCTCTTTCACTCCCCTTCCGGGGTGCTTTTCACCTTTCCCTCACGGTACTGGTTCACTATCGATCACTAGGGAGTATTTAGCCTTGGGAGATGGTCCTCCCAGATTCCGACGGAATTTCACGTGTTCCGCCGTACTCAGGATACATTCAAGAGAGAACGAAGTTTCGACTACGGGGTTGTTACCCTCTACGACGGACCTTTCCAGGTCGCTTCGTCTACCTCGTTCCTTTGTAACTCCGTATAGAATGTCCTACAACCCCAAGAGGCAAGCCTCTTGGTTTGGGCTAGATTCCGTTTCGCTCGCCGCTACTCAGGAAATCGCATTTGCTTTCTCTTCCTCCAGGTACTTAGATGTTTCAGTTCCCTGGGTCTGTCTTCCATACCCTATGTATTCAGGTAAGGATACCATACCATTACGTATAGTGGGTTTCCCCATTCGGAAATCTTCGGATCAAAGCTTACTTACAGCTCCCCGAAGCATATCGGCGTTAGTCCCGTCCTTCATCGACTCCTAGTGTCAAGGCATCCACCGTGCGCCCTTTCTAACTTAACCAAACTAAAATTAAAAAATATGAGCTACACTGTTATCTAGTTTTCAAAGAACATACATTT